>JBCBPQ010000232.1:0-11776 GCA_039820645.1 Cyanobacteria bacterium J06633_8
CATCGCGTCTCAAACAATACTTATCATCTGACTAGTGGAATCATGGCAGGTCATTTTCTAATCAGCACGATGGAAGCCAATGTAGAACGAAAAGACAGTTAACAGTGAGCAGTTATCAGTTATCAGTTATTAATTATCGACTGATAGCTGTTTTTTCTTGTTGTTAATTACATACAAAGCTGTAATAAGTTCTGATATTTTTTGTTTTATGTTTTTCTCATAAGCTTAATTAAATAAAGTTATACCAAGTGTAATAAATAATTATTAAAACTACAAAACCGTTAAATAAGTATCTTTCCCTTGCTGCGGTAAAACTCTTAAGTTCTAATCCTAAATCCTCTAAAGGTATTAACCCTAACAATGGCTCGCAATTTTCCTCAAGATAATACAGTTAAATAGGCCTTCTCTTACTTCAACAGAAATATTTAACATTTTAAAATACGAGATTTGTAGCTATTAGATAATACTATGCTTATCAATCTTCAACATCTTCAACGCGACGTTGTTCGTACTCAGTGATAATATCGCTGATTTCTGAAGCCGTTATATCAGCTTTTTTTGATTTTGTATAAATAGTCAGCAAAACAACACCTGTTGATGTTTTAAGGTAATAAATTATGCGATAGCCACTACTCTTACCTTTTTGAATCTCACTATTGCTAACCCGTAATTTAAAAATTGTATAATTAGTCCCAGATATTTTGTCTCCTGGTAACTCTCCTTGTTCAAGTTGTTCGATTACGGGTTGTATATCACTGCGAATATTACGGTATTTTTTGGCTAATTTTCGTATATTTTTATTAAAAGTTGACGTGATTTCAACTTGAATAAACTGTTGTTCAGACATCTTCAATATCTTCCCATAATTGAGAAGCTCGAATCGTCTTTCCTGTCATTGATTCATGCCAAGCTTGATGAAAATCTTCTAAAATTTCTTCTTTCGGTTTTTCATCTTCATCTTCTAATTCTTCAGAAATTAAAACAATAACTTCAACGCGACTATTTTTATTTATATTTAAAGGCTTGTCTAAGGCAAGCTGCCCTTCTTCGTTAATCGTTGCCATGACTTTAACTGCTTTCATAGTTTTTTCAAAATTTTTAGACTTTATTCGAGCATATAATCCAACGATAACGCCATATTACCAATGCCCAATCCCCAATCCCCAATGCCCTAACTTTTAACTTCCAACCCCATATCTTTCAACCCCTTCTTTAACTGCTCTGCTGCAAAGTGATTATTTTGTTTAACGTGTAAATCAATAGCTTCCCCAAAAGCAGTCAAACTATCATCAACATAACCAGCTTTCAACAAAACTACACCTAAATTTTGATAGGCTTGAGCATAATTTGGATTTAAATCAATGGCTTTGACATAAGCTGCAATAGCATCTTTAAATAAACCCATTGCTTTATAAGTCATTCCTAAATTGTAATATCCGCGAATAAAAGAAGGGTCTATTTTTAAAGTTGTTTCGTAAGCTTTTTTTGCACCGTTTAAATCTCCTTTTTCTTTCAACAAACTACCAAGATTGTTATATGCTCCCAACTTTAATATGGGATAAATCGGCAGTTTAATTGCTGCTTCATAATGAGCAATGGCTTGCTGATAATTTTTCAAACGAGTGTAAGCTATACCCAAATGGTAATAAAGTTCGTACAAAATATCATAATTTTCACTTTCAACAGAAACCCCTTTCGATAGTAGCTGAATACTTTCAGTTATTTTTCCTAAATCAATATATAAAGCTCCTAACTTACTACAAATATAAGCATCATCGGGATTGTTTGCGAAAAACTCTTCCATTGCTGCTTGAGCTCTTTCTAATTTATTTTTTTGAGTAATTTCCCTTTGTTGATAACCCGAATGTAGAATTGCAATTCCTTGTATATAACCTATCTGCCAATGTGGTTCTTTTACTAAAATTTCCGAAACACTATCATCAACTAAGGCATGATAGGGACGAGAAAAACGAATATCGGGATGATTGCGAAACAGTCGCGACACCATAGAATAAGGAGATTGCCCCGCACCAATTTCTTCCCGTACCAAATTTATCAGTAGATATTCTTCTTGTTGTATTGCTTCTTTTATTGCAGGAATCATTTCTGGTGCTAAAGTTTCATCAGCATCTAAAATAAACACCCAATCGCCAGTCACATATTTTAAAGCTTCATTGCGGGCTGCGCTAAAATCATTACACCATTCAAAATGATGTATCTTAGCACCATATCCTTCAGCAATTTTTACTGTTTTATCAGTTGAGCCAGTATCTAAGATTACTATTTCGTTAACAAACTTTTTCGCGCTACTCAAGCATTTGGATAGCGTAGATTCTTCATCTTTGACAATCATGCACAGGGTGATTTTCATAATCAAGTCTTAGTTGTTAGAAATAACTAAATCAGTGAAATCAGTGAAATCCATTTAATCCGTGATATTCGTTTCAATAACCCTGATATTTATCTATAAATATATAAAAATCAAATTTTATTTTAAAATATACATCTATCAATATAAATTTTAATTTATGTAAATTTTTCCCGATAAAAAGAAACCCGGTTTCTTTAAGAAACCGGGTTTTTGTAACGAACAATTAGTCAACTTGTACTACTAATTAATTACTTAGCAGTAGCTTCATCAATGGGTACCCAAGCAGTGTGGAATGTTCCTTCTTTGTCGGTACGCTGATAAGTATGGGCACCGAAGTAGTCGCGTTGTGCTTGAGTGAGGTTTTGAGGCAAGCGCTCGCGTCTGTAACTATCAAAGTAATCTAAGGAAGCACTAAATGCAGGAACAGCTATTCCTAATTGAGCTGCGATAACGATTACTTCACGCCAAGCTGCTTGTCTGTCAAGAATTGTTTGCTTGAATTCGGGAGCTAATAACAAGTTTGGCAGTGAAGGATTTTCGTCAAATGCTTTCTTGATTTTGTTCAAGAATCCAGCACGAATGATACAACCACCTTTCCAAATCCGCGCCATTTCACCAAGATTCAAGTTGTAGTTAAATTCTTGGGAAGCCTTGTATAGCAGTGCCATACCTTGAGCGTAGGAACAGATTTTAGAGCAATAGAGAGCATCGCGCACCATGTTCACAAATTTCTTGGTGTCGCCTTCATATTTACCAGTAGGGCCAGAAATTTCCTTAGATGCAGCTACTCTTTCTTGCTTGTAGGATGACATAATTCGGGCATTTACTGCTGCACCAATAGTAGGAATTGGTACACCCAAATTAAGTGCATCTACTGCCGTCCAGCGTCCGGTTCCTTTTTGTCCGGCTGCGTCTACGATTAAATCTACTAAAGGTAAACCAGTTTCTTCGTCAATATAAGGAAAAATATCGGCAGTAATTTCAATCAAGAATGAATTTAATTCATCAGTCTTATTCCACTCGGCAAAGACTTCATGTAATTGATTGTGGTCTAAACCGGCTGCATTTTTCATTAAGTCGTAGGCTTCTGCAATTAACTGCATATCGCCGTACTCAATACCGTTGTGAACCATTTTGACATAATGTCCGGCTCCGCCAGGTCCGCAATAGGCAACACAAGGACCGTCATCAACCTGTGCTGCGATTTTGGTGAAAATGGGGGACAGATACTCGTAAGAACTTTCCGTACCTCCAGGCATTAAAGAAGGACCGTTGAGCGCACCTTCTTCACCACCACTTACACCCATACCAATGAAGCGAAAACCTTTGGGTTCTAGTTCGCGGGTGCGTCGTTCGGTGTCTTCATAAAGGGAGTTACCACCGTCGATAATGATGTCACCTTCATCTAACAAAGGTGTCAGTTGTTCAATTACCTTATCAACTGGTCCGCCAGCTTTCACCATTACCAAAATTTTGCGGGGACGTTCCAATAAACCCACAAACTCTTCCAAAGTAAAAGCTGCTTTCACATTTCTACCTTGGGCGCGTTCCTTCATGAACGCATCAGTTTTTTCACGCGAGCGGTTATAAACTGCGATTGGGAAGCCGTTACGCTCTACGTTCAGAGCGATATTTTCTCCCATAACAGCTAATCCAATCACACCAAAGCTTTGTAGTGTCATAAATTTTTTCTGGCTAACTCTTCCAAATCCTTTCTTTTATCTTTTAGGGTAGTCCGAGATTTTCGGTTCGCTTCTAAAGAAGACATTAAGACTTTATTTAAAGACTAAAAATGCATCGTCGATACACATAATTATTTTTAATCTGTATATTAATCAACAATTTGTTTACGAAATTCCCTAAATTGTAATATTTACTATAAATTGATTGGCAATGGGAAATGGGGAATTAGGCATTGGGCAGAGAGTAATAATTAGCGAGTAGCGAGTAAAGAGTAGCAATACTCATATATAAGATCGCTACGTGGAAAGAGTAACAATAATCATGGCGAATACAGCCCCATGAAGATAATTTTTGATGAAATATTAGTTCTCATTTCACCCGAAACCTAATTTTTTACTCGCTACTCGCTAGTTGTTAATTACTACTCAAACAAACTCTAATTCTATTTTCCCATGCTCCATGCCCCATGCCCTATTCCCTATTCCCTTTGAGAATCTAAAATCCAAAATTCTTATGACACATCTTTTGGCTTTGATAGTCGGTTTTGGCAGTTTAGCAATCTACTTGGCGGCTTTCTTTTTTCCTGAAGTTCATCGCAAAAATGATTTTTACTTGAGTGGCTTGGGATTGTTCTACGCTCTTGTATTATGGGTTTTTTCGCCGCGTATCGGTGGATGGTTTTTCTTGGGACAATTAGCAGCTGTTGCTTTGTTATTTTGGTTTGGGTTACAAACTTTTTCGCTGCGTCGTCAAGTTACTCCCCCAATGCAGCAAACCCCGGTACCCAGTGCTGAAGCTGTGACAAGTTCTGTGAAAAACAATATTTCGCTGCAAGAACGTGTGGGAGGATTGTTTAAAGCTGTAAGGGGTATTTTACCTGGTAAAAAAGAACAGGCTACTCCAACTGCAACACCACCTACAACTACAACTTCTACCACTGAAGATACTGCTGCTGCAACAATTGGCAAAACTTTAGCTGACGCAATTGATGAAGAAACTCCGGTATCGGATGCCTCTGTAGAAAATGTTGAGAATACTGATACTGCTACTACAGAAACTGTTTCGGAATCTATTCCAACAGATACCACAACTACAATAGAAGTCCCAGAAGTAACCCCACCTGAAGAAGTAGTAGAAGCTGTTGAAAATGCAGATGCAGAGGAAAAAACCATACCTCCTGTAGAAGAAATTGCTGCCGATGCCGAACTTGCTCCTCCGGCAGAAGCACCACCAGAAAAAATCCCACCAAAGGATCTACCTAAAGAATGAGCTTGACTTAGTAAATAAGCCTGCATTACTTTTTGTTGTCAAATCAATATATAAGTAAAAGTAAATCCCCTCCAAGTTAATTTTCCGGAGGGGATTATTAGTTAGGAGTTATTAGTTAGGAGTTAGGAGTGAGTAGTGAGTCAAAAATTAGTATTGCGACTTGCGACTCGTTACTCGTTACTCGTTACTCGTTACTCATTACTCACTCTCCCTATTGCGGTGTTTTTTGTAATTCTGGCTGTTCTTCTGGAACAATTGCTCCTGTTACCGGACAAACTTGGATGCAAATACCGCAGTCGATGCAGGTGGAAAAATCAATCCAAAACCAATCGGTTCCTTTGACGTTTTTTCCAGGTCCTGGATGAATACAAGCTACGGGACAAGCATCCACGCAATCTGCAACTCCTTCACAAACATTACTTACAATCGTGTGTGCCATGCTTCCCCTCTCTTTTCAGTGAACAGTGAACAGTTAACAGTAGTCAGTAACTATAGTTCGATGATTTGTGGCAAATTGCATTATTTTCACTTTGAGTAGTTTAATTACTCCTGTTGTAAATTGTAAATCTTCAACTGTTCGCTACTCACTGTTAACTGTTCACTGCTAACTGTTTACTGTTAACTGATTCAACGTTTTTGGAACCGTCGGCTTTTATCCAGGCAATTTGAGCGATTTCTCTGTCGCTGGCGTATTCGCGGATGGCTTGAGCATCTATGAAGCTTAATTCCATTTCTACTGTGACTAAATGAGTAGAGGAGCGCAGTTTTTCTGCATAGGCAAAAGCTGCTGCGATCGCGCTGGTGTTTTCTGGCACTACTAACCAGTCGCTGGCTAATTGTGTTTGCGGTAATTGCCCAGATGCTGATAGTACATGGTATAAATCTTCAATTAATAAGGCAAAGCCGATACCGGGTATGTCTTTTCCTTGGGGATGATATACTCCTAATAATTTATCGTAACGTCCGCCAAGACCTATGACTCTTGCTTGGTTATCAATATCGCTAACTACTTCAAATACAATTCCGGTGTAGTAGTCGAAGGTTTGAATTAAGCTGAGGTCAAGAATCAGGGAACAATTACCCTGGGATTCGATCAACTCTATTAAGGCTTTGAGGTTGTTGACAGCTTCCTGTTGTTCGGCATCGAGATTTAAGGTATTAATTTTTTGCAGCACATCCGCACTTTTGCCGCGTAAATCTAACATTATTTTGGCGCGATCGCGAAGTTCTTCACTTAGGGGCAAAGTATCTATAGTTACTCTATCTAAGTTGGCAATGGCGCTGCGGATTTGATGCTGTAAATTGTCAGGAAAGGGTTTGAGTAAAGAGCGAGTAATTCCGGCTTCACCCACGACTAAATGCCAATTCTGTAGCTGGAGCGATTGCAAGCAAGCGGCTACTAATAGCAATACTTCGGCATCTGCTACTAAGCCGTCACTACCCAATAGCTCAACTCCAGCTTGATAAAATTCTTGCTGACGGTTGTGTTTTGAATCTTGCGCTCTGCCAAAGACGTTGGCATTATAGTAAAGCCTTTGGGGATAATTAACGCTCCTCATCCGCGTTACCGCTGCACGAGCGATAGAAGCTGTTAGTTCGGGACGCAATCCCAATTCTTCTTCTTGGATGTTTTGCAGTTGAATTACTTTCGAGCGCTCGATTGCACCTCCTGCCATTAAAGTATCTATACGTTCCAAAGTTGAGGTAATAATCCTGCGGTAACCCCAGCCTTGAAACACTTGTTCTAATCTGTCTTCAATCCAGTGTTTTTGAGCTACATCTAAAGGTAATAAATCTCTGGCTCCTACTGGAGGTTGATACACCATTATTTTTTCTTCCCACCGAACAATCCACTAAATAAACCGCCACTTTCAGATTTTGCAGATTTACTTGCAGCTTTCTCACTTACAGTACTCTTTTTACCGACGGCGGGTGAAGCTTTCTTTAAAAACTTATCAATTTTAGTTTTCCCATCTAATGCTGTTTCGTCTTTAGGGTTTAATTGCAAAGCGCGGTCAAAGTGAATTTTTGCCATTTTAATTTGATTTTGCTTCATATAGACCACTCCAATCAAGCTATGGGACTCGCTACTATTTGGCTTCATCTTCAAAGCATCTTGCAATTCAACCCGAGCTTGTGATAATTGATTCTTGACAATTAGTTCTTGGGCACGACGTAGATAACCTGCAAAAACTGGGTCTTCTTTAGGTTTTGCTGGTGCACTATTGTTTTCCACTACAGTATTGGTATTAGATGCAGGTGTAGCATTTGTTGCTGATGATGCTTTTAAAGATTTACCCGCACTCCGCATCAAATAAACTAAATTCAATTCGCTGATTTGCGCGATCGCTTCTAAGGCTTGCCCTAATGTTTGATATTGAATTTTGGCTACTTGGGATATGGCGTTTTTATAGGCGCTGTCATAATTAGGCGTAACTGCTAGCTGTCTGGCGTTTTCGGTGGTTAATTCTACAGAAGAGGGGTCTTGAGCCAGACGTTTCCCTATCTGCGCTAAAACAGCAGTATGTTCGGCACGATTCTTATCTTGATAAAGGTTTTCGTAAGCTGGATTTACCAATTTTGATAATAATTGGCTAGCTAACCGCTTTTCATCATCGCTAGCTGTGCCACAGCTATCGGGATGCAAGCGACGGGCAATTTTTAGGTAGCGCTTGCGAATCGATGGCGCATCTGCATCCAGTCGAGTGCATAAAACTGCGTGATAATCTATAAAATCATACTTAAATAGACCGCGTTCTATTTGAAAAGACATAAAGCTAATTTATACTAAAACGAACATTAATTTTACTAGTTTACTCTTACACCTTGGGTGTTTGTCAGTAGTTGATTGTCCGTAAATTTTTAATTAATTACCAGTGTCAGTTAATAGCTAATATCGCTGCCAAAATCAAGTTTTAATGTTTATAGCTGGATTGAGCGCTGAATTTTAAGAAAATACAACAGTTTTGAATAAATTAAATATTTTAAATTTTCAGAGTAAATACTTGTTTTATTTTATCAAATTAAGATTATTGATACAATTTACTGGATATAGTTCTAGTTGAATTTATTGAACTTTTTATTTACTTAAAAAAAAGCTGCTTGACAGAAAATTATAGATTTTTTCACTAGATATTTATAAAGCAGGGATTTTTATAAGTTTACCTGCGTAAATTCCGAAATTGCCAAAAAATTGTTTGTAGTTGCGCTTTAGCGCCAAATATATTTGGCTTTTCACAGGATGTGGAAAAGGCGATTTTAACGTTTTCTCAAGCCCTCATTTTTTCCTTGGCTATTGTCATTAGCTTTAAGCGATTGATAATAAGTCTGTGGAAAAAGTAACGTATTTTCGTTGCTTCAGGACTTACCGTGAAAAGTCATAATCATATTTGGCGCGCTCAGCGCAACTACGAACGAACCTTAATAGTTGAAAAGCTATTAGTTGTATTTCATACTGTGAGTGAAATTTACCCAACAATATTATGGCAGGCTACAATCCCGATTTTTTAGGGAATGGGATTAATCTTCCCGTACCCACGTTTGCTCCATCTTTAGCAGGGGATGTACTTCGCAGTTCCCTATTAGAAGATGATATTTTTGCAAACTATATTAATTACTCCATCATCACCAATCGCGTTCGACGTTCGACTATTGTCACTTGTGCAAATATTGACCAGAATCTGATTAAAAATGTCAGAAGGAAACGGGGTTGGGATATTGACACTCGTATTGGTGCCGAGTTTCAACTTGATAACGACTACTATCGCAACAATCCTTGGGATAGAGGACATTTAGCGAGACGAGGTAGTATGGCTTGGGGAAAAACAGAAAGGGAAGCCAAACGAGCTTCTGATGATACTTTTTATTATTCCAATGCAGCGCTACAGCACGCAAATTTTAATCAAGATGAATGGCTAGCGCTAGAGAATTGGATATTCGATCTCAAGTTAGATAGTAATGGTAAAATAACCGTTTTCACCGGGCCAGTTTATGGAGATTTTCCTCGCACTATTACCCCACCAGGAAGAAAACCGGCAATTATTCCTTCGGCTTTCTTTAAAGTTGTTTGCTTTATAAATAAAGACAGTAACGAACTTGATGTCCGAGCTTTTCTGATGTTTCAAGATGAGGAAGCTTTACGGGATAAAGAAGGTAATAAATTGTTTAATTTCCAAACCTATCAGGTAACAATTACTGAAATTGAAAAATTAACGGGTTTGGAATTTGACGATGAGATTTATGAAAAAAATCCTTTGTTATTCAACGAAAATCCCGAAAAGAAAGAACAACTTCATATCGAACAATTTCCCGAACGAATTGAAGTTGATGCACCATCAGAAATGATTGCAGCCGGTGAACTCAGAGATTCAGTTGCTGTAGATAATGCTGACATTTTTATTGCTGCCGCCATGGTGAATCCGTCGGGAGATGAACGAGCATCGGAATGGGTTTCTATAATAAATCTTTCTTTGGAACCAGTTAATTTAGAAGGTTGGAGATTATCGGATACCAAACGCGAGCCATTACAGTTAAATTCAGTTTTGAACGAACAACAAAGGATATTACAACCAGGGGAAGCATTAAGAATACAACCTTTAAGCCCGGTGATGTTATCAAATCGTGGTGGGGTAATTAGCTTGTATGACAATCAAGGTACAGGGAGACGGATTGATAGAGTTCGGTATAGCGAAAGAGATGTTGAGCTCGAAGATGCTGCGTTGAGATTTTTGCGTCGGGGTTGATTTGTTTGTAGTTGCGCTTCAGCGCCAAGCATATTTGGCGCTAAAGCGCAACTACGAACCCTTCTTCTCCACCTTCCAAACTTGATGAGCTCTTCCCAATTCCTGACTCAAATTTTCATGTATATAACCATTAGTAGCTAAAATTCTTCCCGAATCCATCTGGAAATCGCTACCATCATAAGCCGTTACCTTACCACCAGCTTCCCGTAAAATAATCACCCCAGCAGTAATATCCCACGGCGAAAGTCCTCTTTCCCAATATCCATCCAAACGTCCGCAAGCAGTATGAGCTAAATCCAATGCAGCGGAGCCACCACGTCTGACTCCCTGAGTCAAATGTGTTAAATGACAAAATTCCGTATAGTTGTTATCGTCAGTTTCCCGACGGTCATATGCGAAACCAGTAACCAGCAAACTTTTATTTAATTCTGAATTTTTAGAAACACTTATAGGACGACGATTACAAGTTGCTCCCAACCCTTGAGCGGCACGATATAATTCGTTGCGAAAAGGGTCGTAAATGACACCAACCTGGGGAACGCCATTAATTAAAAGCCCAACAGAAACCGAAAAAAACGGATATTCGTGAGCAAAATTAGTCGTACCATCCAAGGGATCGATAGCCCAAAGATATTCTTGATTTTGATTGCCTAATTTACCAGACTCTTCGGCAAGGATAGCGTGTTGGGGAAGGTGTCGGTGTAAAGTTTCCAAAACCACAGCTTCAGAAGCTTTATCGGCAGCAGTTACCAAATCCCCAGGACGTTTTTCCGACGTTTTATCTTCTACCTTACCCAAATAACTTTGTAAAACAGCACCACCAGCCAACGCTGCTTCTGTGGCAATATCCAGAAAAATTTGTAGATTCATTAGTTGATAGTTGATAGTTGATGGTTGTTAGTTGATAGTTGATGGTTGTTAGTTGATGGTTGATGGTTGATAGAAAAAATAACTCCGGTGGTACTAACAACTAACCACTAACTACTAGCCACTAACCACTAACATTTACCGATAAACCCGGCGAAACTCCGAGGGAGAGAGGCGCATGGGGTTGTCAGGGTTCCAAATTGCTTTCCCCATCAGTCTAGACCAATGCTGCGCGCGTTCCAAGCGGGAATCGTATTTATGGTTAGGCGATCGCGCTATAAATAATGCATGTCCTTCTTTAACTAATTGTTCGTTTACTAAGGTGTCACCTTTCCACACATAAGCTAAAGTTCGTCCGTATTTATCCTTGGCTTCCACATCAAATTCAAATCTAATGGGGGATGATTTATCTTCGATTAACTCTATCAAACGTTTTCGAGAAGCTTCACCCCAAGGGCGCTGACGCACGGGAGGAGCACTAATACCCGTCAAACGAACCTCAGAAATTAAATCAGGCTGTTCGCGAAAACCCTTCACTTGTAAAGTTTGTCCGTTGACAACCCGTTCAACTTTAATTTCCACCATCCCCGCTTGAAATTCATCTTTTTTGGCTTGGCACCCCAGCAACAGCAACAAGCAACAGAGGACTAAGACTGTTTTAGCCATTGAAAAATATTTATCATGTTAAAGGTTAAAGGTAATAGTTATAAATTAACTCCTAACTACTGAAAAATATTTATCAGCTTAAAGGTCAAAGGTAATAGTTATAAACTAACTGTTAACTGCTCACTGTTAACAGTGAGCAGTTAACAGTTAGTTTATAACTATTACCTTTGACCTTTAA
>JBCBPQ010000233.1:0-11474 GCA_039820645.1 Cyanobacteria bacterium J06633_8
AAAAATAATAATTTTTCTCTTTTATCAATAAGCGCGTTCGTCCTCTGAAAGGCTTGCCCTGCCACTGATTGATGGCGCTTGTCACCCCCTCAGATTTTTTTTACTTATTACTTTGCGACTTTTATTCAAGTTTGGTTTTTATTCGTCTTTAAAAGACGAGGCTTCATACCATATTTTGGTCTAAAATTCTTACTTCTTACTTCTTACTTCTTACTTCTTACTTCTTACTTCTTACTTCTTACTTCTTACTTCTTACTTCTTACTTGCTCATGTTATTACCAAGCATCTAATAGTGCAAACTGGCTTTCTAAACTATTAATTTCACTTTTATTAATTTTATCTTTGCGTTTTAGGTAAGATTGAATTAATTGTACAAACCCTAATTTATTAATATAAACTTCTTGATATTTTTCACCAAAAGCAAGCGTTTCTACGTAAAATTTATTTAATTCATCGATTGTAACCCAATCAGAAATATATGAATTATTAGCAATTCCATCAAAATCTATCTTGCGTATAGCTTTGCTGAGACAACATAATTTTTTATGGTCTAAAATTTCTAGTACTTCCTTGCTACCAAAGAATATTTCGGCTACTTCTGGTAAAGCTTCGATTTTGGAGTTGGGGTAAATAAAGCCAGAATAAATTATTGTAGTTTGTGCAATACCTTGTTTATTTATGAATTTATTTCCTCGGTATTTACGTTTGTAGGATTTAGGGAGCTTTTCCCAGATATGATTTTCTATCTCCGACTCCATGCGGTCAACATCTTGGTTAATAGCCTTTATTAAATCATCCCATTTGTACCAAGTATCTCCCTTCGATTGTAGGCTTATGCATTTACGTGCAAGCAATTCCACAACTTTAGATGATTCTAATTCTTTAGCTTTATCACCGGGGGTAGTATTGACACCGGGTGCTGGTTGAATTAATTTTGGACGCTTTGGTGCGATTTGAAGAGGTTCAACGGTACGTAGCGCTTCTCTTAACATGATTTCGATTGTTTGTCCATTTTCTATTGATATGGCTCCTTGCTTCACACATTTTTTTAATGCTGTAGCGGTTAAGGTGTTGTGGTGCATTGCTTCCATATCTTGGGAATTTAAACCCCATCGAGCAGCTTCTTTTATTATCTTGTTGTCCCAGGCGATCGCAGTTTTTAGATTGGGTGGATTGATTACAAATTCTTGCCACAATTCATCAAAACTATTTTTACGGCTGGTTAAATATTGAGCGATTGTTTCGTAAGTATACCTGGAATAGAATTCTTGATTGGTCAGTGCTTGAGTGAGTTGTGGAATGTGGGTTTCTTTGTTGATGAATTGCTCTACGGTATAGTTCGTGGTGCTGTTTGTGGAGTTAGAGAGCCGAAGACGATATTCCCTCTCACATTTAATGAGGTACTGTCTGCATTCCTTGCCTCTTTTGGTATTAGCCATGATGCAGAATTGTTTGAAGCAATTTATTGTAAGGTAGATTTTTTCTGCTGGTCTACCACCCCTTTCCGTAGTTTTTACGGTTAAGCGTAAAAACTCGGAACCCTCTTCAAATTTGGATTTCAGCTTTTCAATAGCGTCTTGCTTTTTGAAATAACCGACCCATGCCCAGGCAGCATCGAAGTCAATTGGATACCCCTCAAGATTGTCAATTAACTCAAAAACTACCTCAGCCGGAATTTTGGTGAAGTCATCGTAATCATCAGAAATATCAACCACCACGGTATTAAGTTGTCTTTCTTCAACAAGGGATTGGTGTTTTTTGTTAGCGAATGATATTGCTAAGCTCTCTACTCCACAAAACGTTAAAAGCCATCCGTAATAGCGTGTATCATTTTCCAGAATAATAGTTTTTTTGGTTTTTTTCTCATTACTAACCAATTTCATGTAATCACTGATATATTTATCATCAGCAGGAAACTGGAAATAATTGGCTAGTTCATTAACTATATCTTTAGCTATGTAGTACTTTCGTTCGTTGATTCTTCCTGATGCGATGTTATCTGGAAAGTTTTCGCTATTTCTGAATAGCGTGTTGCAACTAAAGATAATTGCTACTGCGAATTCTAATCCTTCGCGTGAAATTAAGTATTCGCAGAATTTCGATTCTTTTGGTTCGTATTTGCTGCGTTCAGGTAGAACGTCCCATAATTCTCCATATAGAACTACGTTGGCTCCAAGCTTTTGATTAATTGCTTCTAGAGAATCTACGAAATAGTACCAACCATTTTCAGGGGATTTTTTGATTGATGCTTCTAATTCTTCTACTAGCGGATTACTACCTGGTAGAGCAGCATTATCTTGGTTGGTAATATGTTGAATTTGTGGGATATCAACATTGCTTAAGAAGTTAACAAGGGATGTAAACTCCTTAATATGGACGTTGTGACGACAGTAATCAAGCAAGACATCCTTTTCTATAGTCAACTGACGAAATGGTTTATTTAAGGTTGTCGATAGAATTAATCTGCGCTGCTTGTACTTTTTGGCAATACCGTTCATTAATTTACGCCCTAACTTGCCGTTATCTTGTCCGAGAGCGGTAATTAAGCTGGGAACTAAGAATTCTAGCTTACCCGATGGTGTAACGATTGCTTGTAATTGGTACCTGTCGTACTTGAATTGAATAGTTTGCATGGTTAATTATTTTTACTGAAACAATTCAGCTTTTAAGAAGTTTTCATCATTGAGATTCAATATTATCAACAGTAACTAAAGAAAAGTAGTTACCTCATTATTTTTCATATTCACCTTATATAAACGCAATCTTTTGTCTTGATTCTATTAATTTAAAAAATCTAGTATTTTCATATGATGCGCTTATCTTCAGAATCATGCTAACAGCCAAGTTTATCGCTGTGAATCCTTGTTTAGCTAGCACTATAGCGTTTTCATTTGCTTGCTGCTTTCTCTTCATAGCAGTACTGCATCATGGATTAACTCAGCTACATCGCCTCTTGTACTTACTTATTACCTTAGATAAAGGAATTTGAATACAATTTATGGCGTAACTAAACTATTAATTAAAACTAGCTATAAACTGCTCACTAAACTATTAATAAATGCTAGTTACGGTACATCCAGCAGCACAGCCGTACTAAAGCTTGAAATGAAGGTGTACTTCTGTACCAACATTCTGCAATAACATCAATCAACTAACATCATAATTTGTAGCGTTTTTTGATATTGGTATAAAATATCAAAAAATATTACAACGAGTAGTATTAATGATAGCAATATATAGGGGAATTTAATACTTATAGCAGTGAATAAAATAAGTAGCAATAATTGCAATATTAGCTATGTAATTATTGCTAGACAGATACATGCTAGTATTTAATATTTATCATCATTAATAGTTTAATTTAATACAGTAGGCATTTGTCAAGTAAATAGAATATAATAGCTACAGTCTTTACTTGGTAGATATAACAGGGCTGTTCAATAGTGCGATCGCGCTTTAATAGTCCTAAGTATTACCAACTAAATTAGTGTGTTGCCTGAAAAATAAATACGTAATAGCTAAAAATCATTTCAGGAATTGGTAGTGCTGATAAAATTCTGAGTCAGAAAATTGTAGTATGTCCGATATTCTTATATTCTCTAACTGTGTAGTAGATGTGGCAGGGGTTTGAGGGCAAAACATACACATGTTGACATACCTTGTCCATCTCATTCCAGCGAGTGTCACACAATTGTAGTGGAATGCGGGGAAACTCTTTGGGGTGAGCGCGAGATGAATGAAGGGTTTATGGTAGTAGCTAGCAGTGAAGTGATAGCGGAGTGAATCTGAGATGGTTTTTTACAAGCAGCGAGATGGCATTAATTCCCTTCAAACACACGTAATTTTGTTAGTAGCTTAAGATACTAATAAAAAGGCAAATTAAGCTGAGATGAAGCTACATGAAGCTAGCTTTACATTGCTAATTAAAATATTAAGCCCAGATGAGGGAAATTTCAAGTAGGGGTAAAGTTTTTATTTTAGTAATTTAGTACTAATATTTTCAGTATAAATGTTCTAATAGTTTAAGTAGTGATGAAGGGTTAGATTAAAATTGTGTGAGGGTATTGCGCCTCTACGTAATTGAAATTATGGTGGTGATATCTCCGATATTTACTATTTATCGTCGAAGCAGGAGGGTATAAAACCCCACCGTCTGCACGGTGCTAGTAATTGGTTGGGGTTAAAACCCCATCCAATTACCTCTCCCTCTCTCCCTCACTCCCTCACTCCCTCCCTCTTTATTGATAGTGATATTTGACGAAGTTTCTGTGATATTTCCATTTTTTATTGATTATAAATAAATAGATTACAACCGCAATATTAATGTATTGAGATATGGGTAATATTTGATAGGGGCGTGGGATTGCAGTCTTAAATTGCTTAGTAATTGCGGATATAAAAATTAGATATTTATTATTTTTGATAAGGATAAATAATGCGAAAAAAGATGTATACCATTCCCAAGATATGTAGGACTGGCGATGATGGTTCAATAATTGCTTATTTGGCAAGTGATAGGGTTGTACCTAACTTAGGATTAGTAGAAACATTGATTAGAACTTTGAGAATGGCATGGTTGCCTTTTGGTTTGCATTATGCAAGAGCATCGAAAGAGCGGGTAAGAGATGCTGCGATATGGTCCATTGCTGAACTAAAGGGGCAAATAGCTTTGATTGAAGATAAGTTCGGTATTGCTCCACAAATGCAGATGGCTTATTCCTATCCTACTGGTGTTCCTGTACCAAGTGTGACGGAAGATAAGGGACAAGAGGTAGTTTCCGAGGAGATTAACGAAAACCTGGATATGGATTTGGGTGATGAATTTGATTTAACTCAAAGCCTTTTGACGCAGTTGAGTTAGTTTTTTAGAAATATAAATTTTAATAAAGATATAACAATGAAAACATTAACATTAACTTGCGACTTGGGCGGTAGTTTAACCAAAGCGATAGTAAAGGAATACCCCAGGGAAAAGAGCGCTTCTATGACAATGGGAAGTGCGATCGCCGATGTTGGAAGGAAGTCAGTGGAGGGGAAATTCTCGGATATTCCTATAGAGTCAGGAATTTGGGTGGCTCACAAGAACGAGTATTTTGTTTTGGGAGATTTAGCGGTCAAAGAATTCGCGGGTACCAGTTCTTTGAAAAAGCTCAAGTACGAGATAGCGGTTCCCAAGTTGTTGGGTTTGATAGCCGCTGCAATGAAAAGGCATAACTGTAGTGAAGCTAAGATATATATGATGTGCTTGCTACCATCAGGTGAGATAAGCGATGGGGATAAGTTATCCAAAGAGATGATAGTAGCCTGCAAGAATGGGATTCAATCATCCCACGGTAACTTCAAGGTAGAGCTAGCAGGATTTAAGACAGCAGTTGAAGGTTCTGGTGTGCTTGGTTATCGAATTAAGGAATTGGGTAAGGATAAATGGTCTAAGCGGAATGTAGTTATGGCTATGGTAGGCTATCGCAATGCAAGCGCTTTAGCATTTGAGGATGGGGTACCAGTTGTTAGCCCCACATCTGATTTGGGGATGAATTGGATGGTATCTCGTTTTATTGACCGTAGTGCAGTTGGATTATCTGCTTCTGCTACACCTAAGATAGTAAAAGCCTTGGTTAATTCTTATCAACATGGAGATAAGGATGCTCTGATTGGTTTGTCAAGAAAGAGCGAACGTAAAGATAAGATTGCTGATGCCAAGATATTTGATGAAGTCATGGGAGTATTGTTTGATGAATATTCACGTGCTTTGGTAAGGTTCATCTCAGATAGCTTGGAAGAATGTGATGAAGTACTCTTATGTGGTGGTACTGCTTATTTGGTAAAACCTTACCTGGAAAATTACTTTGATAAAGAAGGAATAGAAATAGTTTGGGATGGAGGGGTAGAAGTACCCGAATTCATTGATAAGCATAACTTGGACTATAGATTAGCTGATTGCTATGCAATGAACGAAACCTTTGTTCGAGGGGTGGATAAAATGACTGGATTTGCACGTCAAGCCCAGATTGTAGGATGAATTTCCGAAGGTTCATTTCGGTTGAAAGAAAAAAAATAAAGTTGCCCCACGAAGGGGCTAGCTCTATTTAATTTTTGCTAATGTTGCAGCAATTTCTCTTTTCATTCCATTTGCCGCCTAGCATCTCGCAAGCTGGCTTTCCTTCGCTAAGTTTCTTGCAAGGATTACCAATTGTTCCGCAAGATTCACCAGCGTTTGTAATTGCAGCAATAGTAACGATAGTAGCGATAGCAGTGAATGTTAATTTGATAGCTTTCATAAAAGACTCCAATTAAATTTCACCCCTTTTAAGCGAAGTTTTTTTAAAAGAAGTGTCTTTTATAAGAAGCCAATGAGCGATGTTTTTCCGTAGGTTCTTTTAGGTGTTGATGAAGAAAATAAAAGGCTTATTATTTTGTAATAAGCCTTTTATTTATTTAAATTGCAGCGATTAATTCACCGTATTGATTGAGTATTTGTGGTTTGGGTTCTTCGCGTTTTGGTTCTTCACGCTTGCCCCATTTTATTACATCGAGTTGTTTGATGGATACATAAGTTTCTTTTACATTGATTCCATCTTTGGTCTTCCAAGTACTAGCTCTTAAATCGCCTACAATACTCAAGATAGAGCCTTTAGGAATTACTAGTTTGCTGGCAGCTTTTGTCCAAAACTTTGCGTTAATCCATTCGGTAATTTCTTCACCTTTGGAAACGTATTTAATTGCTACAGAAAATTCGTGGACTTTACGTTCACCTATTACTTTTGATGTGGAATAGCCAACAACAACGTTGCCATTTACGTTTAAGTTAAACATAATTATCTCCAATTTTGATTTTAAATTTCACCCTATTCAAGCTAAGCTTTTTTATTGAAGATGTGGTTTCGTAAAAAGATTGAGATATAGATTTTCGGAACGTTCTGAAGAAAAAATGAATACTACCAAATGGTAGTATTCATGATTTCTAGTAATGTCTGCCGTGGTTGCAATTACCAGCAGCAGTGCAATTAGTGGTAGCTTTTCCTTCTAGCGATAACGATGCAACAACTCCGCTAGCCATCGCGAAATTAACAACTAATACTGCAACTAAAGCGATTTTATTTTGTGTAGAAATTCTCATTGACTTGATTCCAATTGTATGATTCACCTTTTTTAAGCGAAGCTTTTTTAGCGGAATTATCTTGGAGGAGGGGCTAATTAGCGGTTGCCTTTCCGCAGGTTCTATTCTTAAAAAAGAAAAACCTGCTCTTGTAAGCAGGTTATATCCAAATCTCAATTTATTTGTACGAAGTTTTTTAGAATGGTGGAACTTCTTCCGATTCTTCATTTTCTTCTACATCGTGAAGAACTACTCCACTTTGAGGAGCTTCTTCTATTTGTGGATATTCCTCTTCTCCTTTGGTTTGAGTACCAGAGATATGAAGTAAATAATCCAAGTCGGTAGGCACAAATGCGCTGATATTTATAACAGGAATCCGATTTAGATTGCGATTCTCAATATCTAAATTGCCAACTGCCGTACCAAATGTTAATTCCGGTAATGCTGCTAATATTGAAGCAGCTAAACCACTTGCACGGAATTCGATAGGTTTTGCAACTAAATCTTTTTCTTGATTGTCGTACTGGTAGAATTCACCGATTCCCGATACATTGGCATTGGTATTGCTGCTATTGCTAAACTGCTTTTTGAGGATTGATATTGATAAAGATATTTGAGCCATGATTAGAATTTCTCCTTGATTTGACTTACTGCTTGTTGATTGATGGGAGACGTTTGTTCTTGTTTGGCTTTGGATTCTACTAATCGAACATTAATTACTTTCAAAACTGCTGCCGCACGACGTTCTCCAGTGTTTCTGTCGTTCCAGTTCTGTATCTGAAGTTGTCCCACAGCCTCCATCATTTGACCTTTGCCGACATAGCGACCGATTATAGAACCAACCCCCTTTTCTCCATAGGAACCCATATTTGCCCATGCCTCACAAGCAATCCACATGGTATTACCTTCTTTATCTTTTCCAAACGCTGCGGAGCATTTATATTTAACAGTTCCCGAATCAAATTCTTTACGCTCTGGATTACCACCTAAACGCCCGTTTATCATCATATTATTGACGACAAAAGACCGAGGTAACTGTCTAACTTTGAATATATTGCTCATAACTAAACAATTAGATGGCTAAAAACTTCAGTCTTTTCAAATGAAATTTTTTATTCAATTATTTTAAAAAAAACAACGCTTCCGAATTAACGAAAACGCTACCTGTAATATGCAATTGCTGATATTTATTTGTTAAAAAATAACCCCACGTTAGTTATGTTCGCTTCGAGTCAGGTTTGAGAGGCGGTACTTTTCTTGAACATCGGTTTAACCCGCTTAAACACACTTTATCTTATATTAATAAAATGCACTCTTTTATTAGAGTGCATTACTACAAATTATCTATTAATCTTTGCTATCACTCTTGTCATTTTTATCGTTATCGTTATCATCATCGCTATCATCAAGCTGGGAAAACATGCGTCCAAGCATAGAACCATCTGGACCATCGTCTTTGGGTTGAGTATTGGTTCCTTCAAATATGTTTTTCATAATTCATCCATTGCGATGTAAGTTACTTTTATAGTACCTGCTGATTCGTTCTTGAAATATTCTTTTTCAAGAATTTCTGTCACTTGAAATTCTACACCAGGAGGAAAGAGAATTTCTCCTTCTTGGTTTTTAAGTTTTATTGGGTCGATAAATCTTCCTTCTGATTTAACTGAGTTTGGATTAATTCTAAATACTACATTTGCGGAAACGGCGTATCTTTCAATCAGCCCTCTAATATCTTGCCAATAAGTTGTTGATACAAAGCCTTTTTCGCGTATTTTTTCGTTTACTTGATATTGAGCAATTCCTCTAACTCGACCGTAACGTTTGAGGCTTTTGTAAGCGACAGGGTTTGGTTGTTTCCAGCTTTTAATTAATTCTACATTGATCGGTGGAATTTTTATTAAGCCTATCGTCGCTGCTTTGGCAATAAGTTTGTATTTTAAGGGATTTTCTGTTTTTTTACCTCGTAAATATTGATTAAGGTTGGCGTAATATTCGGTAGGTCCTAAATACATACTTAAAGCCCATGCCTCTACTCGGTTTAGATATGGAGCAAATTTCAGTGTATTTTCTATTTTAGATTCATGATATTCACCGTTGTATAAACGAATATCAGATTTAGTTTTGGGAATATAACTTTCCAACAAATAAGCTTCAAATTCGGAGATAGATAATTCAAATGGTGATTGCCAAACCATAATCAACTACGGTAAACATCACCATTTGTAAGCGAAGCTCTTTTTAATTTAATCTGTGGAAGTTGCGGAATCCTCTTCCAACAACTTTTCTAACTGCGATATAAGTGAATCTATTTCTAATGCCTTATCAGTATTCTTCCACAATTTGGCATTAATTTTTTTGCTGATATTCGCGACTCTTTTCTTTGCTTGCTTGAATTCAGATTCGTTTGTTTGAACTGTTGGTTTAGGAATGAGTGCTTTAATTTGTTCTAGGGATAGCTTTTCTGTAACTGCCTTATTAAGGATTTCTAGCCTAGTTACATCATTTTTTATCTTGTTGATGACTCTGGCTTTGGTATATTCAATCTTTCCTGTTGCAAGATTTTCCGTTACATCTTCATAGAGATTGAGCAGGGGCAACCTGTTTTTTGTATAGCTTTCCCAGGTCATTAATCCAATGTTGTCGAATAGGACTTTTATGGTATTAATGCGCTCAGTAAGCATAACGTTATGGTTATTACCATCTTCGTTTTGAATCCTTGCTTCCTTGCTTGCTCTACCGGATTGCTCGTTATTCATCCGACTGAGAAGTTGCTTAACTTCTTTCTCTTCAATGTCTAATTCGGTACAAAGCAAGTCCATGATAGCACGAGTTTCTTCCCATGCATTTAAGTCTTCTCGCTTAAGATTTTCTACTAACTGGATTTCTTTAGCGGTTTTATCATCGCATTCGATAATGCGGCAGGTTATGGTGTCAAGTTCGGCTATTTTACCGGCTCTAACTCGCCGTTCCCCTGCTATGAGGTCAAATTTACCGTCATTACGTTTGCGGATGATGGGGAATTGCAGCAACCCTACTTTTTTGATGTTATCGGCGAGGGTTTTTAATTTGACTTCATCAAAATACCTGCGGGCTTGTTGTGGTGGTAAAACTACGTTGTCGAGGGATATATTAACAATTTCGCTTTGGGTGGCGATAAGTTCTTCAGTTTCTTTGAAGTCGAGCAGGCTATCTTTGAGGCTGATTCCACTTGTAAAATCTTCTTTTTTTTTAGGCATAATTTAGTTTAATCCTGCAACATAAGAACTGATTTCTTCGAGGACTCCTACTACTCCATGATTTGGTTTGTGGAGCGCTAAAGGTTTACCCATTGATTGGGATTCAGGTATGGCTACGGTGCGGGGGATGGGAGCGGTGACGTGGATGTTGCCTTGTGTATCGTCTTTGAGTTTTTCGAGAAAGCTTGATTCTAACCGAGTACCTTTAGAATAAATACTGGGAATGAATCCAGCTATTTTTATCCTATGCCCGGACTTCATTACTTCTTTCAGAGTTTTGGTTATTTCTACTGCGCCGGAGTATGATTTAACGTGGCATTGAATTGGAACTAAAACGTGGGTTGCGGCGAATAGAGCTAGCATGGAGTGGATGCCCTTATTTGGCGGGCAATCTACGATGATATATTCGTATTCTTCTTCTAGATTTGCGATCGCGTTTCTGAGACGGATTGCGTGGTAATCTAAACCGGAGTCTTTGATTTTTTCATCTAGAGAAGATAAGGTCATATTACCCGGAACAAGGTCTACACCATATATTGACTCTTGCCAAATGGGGAGTGGAGGTGCTTCTGAGGGGCTGCTTACTACGGTGCTGTATACGGTTTCTTTTGGTTCTAGACTTTGTGGGTTGACTCCCATGAATCGGGTTAGGCTTCCTTGTTGATCCATATCTATGGTAAGGACTTTGGAATTTTTTGCTAGGTGGTAACTGAGGTTATGAGCGATGGTGGACTTGGCTACTCCACCGGCGATGTTAAATATTGCGATTATTTTAGGATTCATGATTGTAGTGGTGAATCAATACTGGGATTATATAATTTGATGCAAGATTTATGTGATTTTGGTAACAAAAAAATAACTTCCTTTTTGGGGAAGTTTGATTTTCAGTTATGTTGATTTGATTTAAATGGTCTTTTCAGAATTTCTAACTAATGCTATGGTTTATCAACTTAATCGGGGTTTCAACTGTCCGCTAAAAATCTGGGAAATCCTAGAAATTTGGGCGAGATTTAGTTTTAAAATCTATGACGTTTTGACATCATCTCGCCCAAATTTCTAGGATTTCCCAGATTTTTAGCGGACAGTTGAAACCCCGATTAAGTTGATAAACCATAGCATTAGTTAGAAATTCTGAAAAGACC
>JBCBPQ010000234.1:0-11438 GCA_039820645.1 Cyanobacteria bacterium J06633_8
ATTATTAATTATTAATACAAATAGTTAACAGTTAACAGTTAACCGCGAGCAGTTAACATTTTTAAGTCGGGCAATGGGCATGGGGCGTTGGGCATGGGAAAATAAAATTATTAATACAAATAGTTAACAGTTAACAGTTAACCGCGAGCAGTTAACATTTTTAAGTCGGGCAATGGGCATGGGGCGTTGGGCATGGGAAAATAAATTGACGGGCACCCTTGACGACTTAGGTTATTGGTGGTGTTAGGGTAAGCGCGCCAGCGTACCGTAGGTATTGCTTGCCTGGAGGACATAAATTGTTTTCCTTAATGGACTTACTTCTTAATTCTTAATTCTTAATTCTTAATTCTTTATAAATGAGCCTACTTTTTTTTCAAAAGTCCTCTGGTAAATTATATAGGTGAACAATTGTCCGCACAGAAAAGTAAACTAAGCTACATTTTTAATTTTACTAGATTTATGAATACAGAATCTCAGGAAATTATCAAATTAGAGAAAGAATATGATGCAACTCAATCAAGCAAATTGGGTGGTTATTTCTTTCGCACGGTGGAAAACTTCAGATCGACGATTAATTTAGAGGAAGTTCCTAAAAAGAGTTATAAATCAGTAATTGCGTTGGTAACAGCTTGTGTTCTCTTATTGACTCTTACAATTGGTTTTTTTCAAACGGGATTTTATAAACCTGCACATCAATTCACCACAGCAGGGGGAAATATTGCAATGACAAGTGATGTCCACCATCAAGCGGTATTATCGGATTACCTTAAATTTATGACATCAACAATTTTGCAAGAAAATCCCCAATCTATTAGAAGAAAAACGGCTACTTTTCGAGCTATGACTCAAGCAACTTTAGAGGAACTTGACCCCATACGCAAACGTTTTGCGATTATGTTTTTACAAGATACAAAATTACTTCAAATATCAGCACGAAAGAAAATATCTTTATTAATGGGTGTAAATTTAGCTGGAGTCAACTTACAGGGGATAGATTTCCGGTTTAATGATTTACAGAATGTTAATTTCAAGAATGCCGATTTGCGCGGTGCGGATTTGCGTAAAACGAATTTAAACAATGCGAATATGACTCATTCTTGTTACAACAATTACACTTTATTTGATAAAAATTTTGACCCGGTTGCAGCAGGTATGAAAGAAGTGGGACAATTACAAATGTGTTCCTAAAAAATAGGATTTCATTGTGACGATAAGTTCTGAAAAAAAACCAAATGCAATTGCAACAACCGCGTATTTTGACAAAAAGGCTATTATTGCGACTTGCAATTCCGGAAGATGTAGCGTTAATTGTGAAATTTTACGCCGAAAATAGAGCTTATCTTACTCCTTTCTATCCTGTATGGTCGGAAGATTTTTTTACGGCGGAATATTGGCAAAATGAAGTAGAAGAAGCAACGAGGGAATTTTTTCGCGGACAATCATTAAGGCTGCTGATTTTATCTCAAACTGAATCTACAATAATTGGAATCATAAATTTTCGTAATTTTATCCGAGGTGCCGCACAATTTTGTACTGTAGGTTATAGTTTGGCAGAAAAAGAACAAGGTAAAGGTTATATGACGGAAGCCTTACAAGCCAGCATTGATTATGTGTTTGAAGAACTAAAAATGCACCGCATAATGGCAAATTATATGCCACACAATCAAAGTAGCGGTAATTTGCTAAAGAGGTTGGGATTTGTTGTGGAAGGTTATGCTAGAGACTATTTATTAATTAATAATCAATGGCAAGACCATATATTAACAAGTTTAACGAATCCTAAATGGAATAGTTGATAATTAGATAACAAAATTGGTGATTGTTTATTAGGATACTATTAAAGGGTTATTTTTTTTGGGCTATTTATTTATAATTGTTTTTCTTATTACTTTTACCTTTATTATACTTGGTTTTAAATAAGTCTTGACAAATGTAAAATATAAAATATACAATCTAGCATCTAAAATTTTTTGAGGGATTTTCTCAATGTTTAGTAAATCAGCGAAGCGTCTATCGGTTTTTTTCAGTGCAGCAATTCTCAGCCTATCTTTGACTGGAATTTCCGCGAAAAGAGCCGAAGCGCTAATACCTAGATTTATTTTAATTCCACTGACAATACAAGCGGCAGGATATACATTACCGCGTGTTTATAAGAGATTAACTCCGCAGCAACAAAAAAAAGTTGATGCAGTTCAAGAGGAAGCATTTAGACAAATTGCCAATGTATTAACTAGAGCGCAACGTAGTGACATTATGCAATCTTTGAAAACGCCTCAAGGAAGAACTAAATTACTTAGGTCTTTGAGAATGACACCAAAACAAAAAGCTCGCATTAGAGCAATAGTGAAAACATCTCGTCAAAGAATTAATGCGATTATTAAGTAATAAATATAAGACATAAATTTTATCATCAATAATTAATGTAGAGACGTAGCACTGCTACGTCTTTTAACTTGATAATTATCCCGAACAAATATCACCAATTACCAATCAATACTGCTCGGTTAAGAAGATCCTCCCTAACCCTCCTGTTTATTGGAGGGAATAAAAGCCCCCTTTTTTAAGGGGGTTGGGGGATCTGAAAATAGGAGGGAATCCTATCCCCCATTTCCCCAGTCTCCCCACTCAGATGTACCATAAAGGTATGGCAAACTTACCCGTACTGGTAATGCAAACGGCTGAAACTACTAATCCCCTGCTTAATCTCAATTACGAACCGGCATTTGAATCTCTGGGCTCGGATTATTCTGATGAAGTTGTCGCGGAGGAATTTCCCCTTCATAAACTCCGCTTCCGCAATAATCACTTGCTTCCGATTTTAGGATTGAACCCCCAAGAAGTAACTGACGAAGATTTTATTCAAGCTTTTGGAAGATTTGAGTATCGCAAACCTCTACTAGCAATGCGCTACCACGGCTATCAATTTGGCGAATATAATCCCAGATTGGGTGATGGTAGAGGTTTTCTTTACGGACAAATACGGGGAATTGATGGCGAACTTTATGATTTTGGTACTAAAGGTTCCGGTAGAACTCCTTATTCCCGTGGTGGGGATGGAATGCTGACTCTTAAAGGTGGAGTCAGGGAAGTATTAGCCGCCGAAATGCTGCATCGTATGGGTGTACGTACCTCCCGGTGTCTGAGCTTGATTGAAACGGGAATGCAGTTATGGAGAGGTGATGAACCTTCCCCAACTCGTTCGTCTGTAATGATAAGAATGAATCGTTCCCATATTCGCTTCGGTACTTTTGAACGTTTAAATTATTTGAAACGTCCAGATTTAACTAAAAAGCTTTTAGAGCATGTTATAGAAGTTTACTATTCGCATTTAATTGACGAACAAGAAAAATATGCTTTATTCTATGCGGAATTAGTAGAAAAGGTAGCAAAATTAGCAGCAGAATGGATGGCTGCTGGTTTCTGTCATGCTGTTTTAAATACTGATAATATGTCGATTACTGGGGAAAGTTTTGATTACGGTCCCTATGCGTTTATTCCTAAGTACGATCCACATTTTACCGCAGCTTATTTTGACCATTATAGCCGTTATTCTTACATCCACCAGCCGGATATTTGTATGTGGAATTTAGAAATGCTCCAAGAAGCATTAAAGGCTGTAATTGATAAATCAGAAATGGATGCTGGGTTAATAAAATTCGGTAAATATTTTCTGGGCAACTACCGTTTATTGATGTTGAAAAAATTGGGATTCAATCAAGAATTACCTAAATCGGAAATAGATGAACTATTAAAAGCGACAATTGATTTTCTCAAGCATTATCCCATCAGCTACCACGACTTTTTCGCCGACATAGCCGCAACTTTTTCTCACAAATGGCAAGATGATGCCAGCTACATTTTAGAAGGTTCCGAGATTAAAAAATCTTTAGGCTCATCGGAATTATTTTTTAATTGGGCTGGTATTTATCATCGAATCTTAAATACTATGGCAACTTCGGAAATGGACAATATTGCTCAAACTTTAAAACAATCTAATCCTCAAACAGTAATTATAAGACCTGTGATTGAATCAGTATGGGAATCAATTGCAACAGAAGATAATTGGCAACCTTTTAACGATTTGATTGAAAAGATTTGGGAATAGGGCATTGGGCATTGGGCATTGTTAACTGCTCACTGTTCACTGTTCACTGTTAACTGCTAACTGCTCACTGAAAAAACTTTGCCAAAGCTGTGATTTGGATTGATTTCAATTACTAAATCAACTTTATGAGAGTTGGTTAATGGTTTGATAAATAATTCCGGGTGCAGTGCTTTCCAAAAGTAGTTTACGAATTCTTCTATTTGTAAGTCTGTCATTCCAGGTTTACCGCTGGCTTTCATTTGATGCTCTGCTTGTTTTCGCCATTCTAAGGAAAGACGATAATCTTGAGGATTAAGTACGATTAAACCATCTAAACGCTGCCATAAGCATAGATATTCATGGAGTTTATCGTTCATATCCTTGGCAAATTGTTTGTCTGCTTCTGTAATAATCGGTAGCGGTGGGTGATTAAATACTCCTGGATTTACTGGAATTGTTCCGACAAACCAACCTTCAAATAATACTATATCAATGTTTTCTACCGTTTCTGGTAAGGAGCGATCGCCATTTCCGGAATGTAGCGATTTATCGAAACGGGGCACGATTATTTTCCTTTGACGTTGAAGAATACTATCTAAAATATTTACTCCCAAATCAACATCATGAGTTCCTGGTGGTCCTCGCCAAATTAAACGGGGGTCTTGTTGTTGTAAAATTAAACGTGCTTGGTATGTTTTATATAAATCATCAATAGATAAATTTAAGGTACGATATTCTAAATGCGATAAAATCAATTTGATAACTTTACAAGTCGTGGTTTTTCCTGTTCCTTGCCCTCCTAAAATCCCCTGGATGAAAGGATGCTGTATTTGCTGATGTCGCGATGCTATTTGCATTGCTAAAGGTAGCCATAAATTCCACAATGTTGGCAGTATAATTTGAGGTTGTATTAATAAGGATTTTTGACATAGTTCTTTAAAAGCTGGATAAATAGACTTTAGTAAATTCCAGCGTTTGTTGATTATTTCTTCGACATTTTCGGGTGTAATGCCGAAAGCTGTAGCTCGTAGTTTATCGTCTAGTGCTTCTGAAATTAGATTTTGTTGTGGTTTATCTTTTTCTATTATTGTTTCTGTAATCATGGACAAAGGTTAAAATTCAAAGGTTAAAGCTTTAATATTGAATTTTAACTCATTACTCATTACTCATTACTCATTACTCATTACTCATTACTTACTACTCGCGACTCCTAAAATATGAACAACTCTCTCCCTCGTTTGCAAGTCAGAAATATTAGCAAATCATACCCTGGTTGTATTGCAAATAATCGTATTAATATGACGATTCAACCAGGTGAAGTTCATGCTTTGTTAGGAGAAAATGGGGCTGGAAAAAGTACTTTATTGAAAACTATCTATGGGTTAATACTTCCAGATTCAGGAGAAATATTGTGGGAAGGCAATCAAATTAAAACCAAGGAAGAAGGAAGAAGGAAGTTAGAAGTTGGCTGGAATTGGCATCGGGATTTTAAACCCAACCCAATTGTTTCACCCTATGACGGTGGGGAATTCAATCCATATTTAGAGGTTAATTTTGCAACTCCTGAAGCAACACGTATGCTCGGTATTGGTATGGTGTTTCAGGATTTTGCTTTGTTTGACAGCCTTACCGTTACGGAAAATATTGCTTTAGCACTTCCTGGAAACTGCAATCTGAAGCAAGTTGATAGAAAAATCCGCATTCTCTCTAAAGAATACGGTTTAAAAGTAAATCCTTCCCGTTTAGTTCATACTTTAGCTGTAGGTGAAAAACAAAAAGTAGAAATTCTCCGGTGTTTGTGTCAAAATACAAAGCTGTTGATTTTAGATGAGCCTACCGCTGTTTTAACTCCCCAAGAAATAGATAAACTTTTTGCGATTCTACGAAAGCTGGCAATCAATGGTTGCAGTATTTTGATTAGTTCTCATAAGCCCAATGAAATACACCAACTTTGCACTAATGCTACGGTATTACGGCAAGGTAAGGTAGTCGCAAACTGCAATCCTCAAGAGGAAACGCCAAATTATTTAGCTAAATTAATGATTGGGGAAGATAGAAAAGATAAGGCATTGGGCATTGGGCATTGGGCATTGGGAATATTTGAAGAGGATAATGCCAAGCACTGTAAAAACTCTTATGTACCCGGTGATATCTGCTTGCAAGTTCGAGATTTATGTTTACCGAAGCAGCATCCTTACGGAATTGCTTTGCAAAATATCAATTTTGAAGTTGGTAGTGGTGAAATAATCGGCATTGCTGGAGTTGCTGGTAACGGGCAATCAGAATTAACGTCGGCTTTAAGCGGTGAAGTCATTTCTTCGTCGAATCACATGATTATGTTAGGAGAGATGCCCATCGGTAATTTTGGCGTTACCATGCGTCGGCGTTTGGGTATAGCTTACGCTCCAAAAGAACGTTTATCCAAAGCCATCGTACCAAATATGACCTTACAAGAAAACGCTTTACTGACAGCTTATGGACAAGGTATGTTACAAAGCGGAATGATTCGTCAATCTAAATTAAAGGCTTGGACACAAAGAATTGTCAATGCATTTGATGTCAGAGGTGGTGGATTAAATTCGAGAGCAGGTAGTTTATCGCGGGGAAACTTACAAAAATTTATTATCGCGCGAGAAATACAGCAGAATCCCATTGTTTTAATAGCCGCACATCCAACATGGGGGGTTGATATTCGTGGTTGTGCAACTATCCACAATGCTTTAATCCAAATGCGAGATTCTGGTTCATCTGTAATCGTGATTTCTGAAGATTTAGACGAACTTTTTAGTTTATGCAATCGGATTGGAGTAATTTATAAAGGAAGACTTTCTCCTTTAATAGCAACTACAGATATTAATCGCAAAAAAATTGGACGATTAATGGAAGGGATAGGGTTCTAAGGAAAAAATAGGGAACAACAAAATATCTGATTACAGTTATATAGACGCAGCATTGCTACGCCTTTTTTGCATATTCAATTAAGTAGAATTACCCCAAGTCTTAACTTTCTTAGCTGTTGATTTTCAGGACTTTAATATCCTTATTCATCTTTTTTCTTCTTTTTGTCGTAGATTTTTACTTCGTAATGTTCGTCGGGTATTCTTTCTTTTTTTCCGGAAGTAATCAGTAGAAAAAGCAGTGCTATCAATAAAGCGCCTTCCATAGAAAAACCTCCCTTGAAGGATTGGATTTATTCGTATCCACAGCCTATGTAATTAACATCAAATCCTCAGTTAAGTTTTCCGGAATGTTTTTGAATATTGTTTAGAACATCCAGAAAAATTTATCTTTGCCTTACTAATATCCTAGATATTTAGCATTAATTGCTAACTCTACCATTAGTATGATTTTATCATAGCTTATGTAAAATTTAGGTTAGTTATAAATTAAAAATGAGATTAATAACAAAATATTTATTTCCATTTATTAAAATTTAATAGTTGTTTTCCATAGCTATAGCAATCCTATATGAATCGTGAGACAGATAGGTGGCAAAAACTAGCTTTTTCCGAAAAAGTGGGTTTCTCAAATTTGATAAATGATTTAGGAATGCGATATATAACAATAAGACTACCGAAAACAGAAGCGACAGTGACAACGAAAATACATTAAAAAAAATACAGAAATAAATATCGTTGATTTAAAAGCGACGAGAAAGCTTTGATGCGCTTTGAGAAGAAAATCGAAGTTAATGGGATAATAATTTTGCTAAATCATGTTTCATACCCCATGCAGATTAAACTTCAGCCGCGTAATACTCCATCACAATTTTGGCAAATACTATCACCTCTTGTCGCATTATTCGGAACTATATTTTCTGCCATTATTTTATTTAGCTTAAACGGTAAATCTCCGATGCTGGGTTTGGAAACCTTGTTGATATCTCCACTAATAAATCCCTACCCAATCACAGAAATTATAGTTAAAGCAGCCCCTATATTGCTTATAGCCCTGGGTTTAGCAATATGCTTTCAAGGTAAAATATGGAATATAGGGGCTGAGGGGCAATTCATTGTAGGAGCAATTTTTGGAAGTGCTGTTGCCATCTTTTTTCCCAATATAAATAATTACAGCTTACTGTTTTTTTGTCTGGTTGCCGGAATTATTGGTGGTGCCATTTGGGCAAGCATACCAGCATTCTTAAAAGTGCAGTTCAATACCAATGAAATCCTTACCAGCTTAATGTTGAATTATATTGCTATATCTTTACTTAATTATTCACTAAGGGGACCATTACAAGATACTCAAGGATTCAACTTTCCCGAATCTGCAATTTTCAGCGAATTTGCTACCCTTCCACCGCTAATTCCTGGAACTCGATTACACTTAGGAATAATATTCGCCGCAATCCTAGCAATTATTCTATGGTTTATACTAAAGCGATCGCTGTTTGGCTTCAGCCTGCGAATTGTCGGTGCTTCCTTGCCAGCAGCAGAGTATGCGGGGATAAATAGAAAACGAATAATTTGGTTAAGTTTGCTATTGAGTGGTGGCTTAGCAGGATTAGCAGGAGTATGTCAAGTTACCGGATTAATTGGACAATTACGTACAACAATTTCCCCTGGTTACGGTTACGCTGCTATAGTTGCAGCCTTTATCGGCAGATTAAACCCATTAATGATAATATTATCGAGCTTATTGCTAGCGCAACTTTATGTAGGCAGCGAACTTTTACAAATAAAATTAGGATTACCTTTGGCTTTAGCCAGCATCTTTCAAGGAATATTATTATTCTGTTTACTATCAACAGATTTATTAATTTATAACAAAATTTTAATTACTAATAGGTAACAGGTAATAGGTAATAGGGCATGGGGCATTGGGCATTGGTAATAGGTAATTGGTAATTGGTAATTGGGTATTGGTAATAGGTAATTGAGAATTAGGTTTTTGAAATGTGAGTTTTAAATAGCGAGCAAGATGCCCGCACTACAATAAATATAGTATTTAATAACTATGATATAAAAGAAATTATTTACTAATAACTGATAACTGATAACTGCTCACTGCTAACTGATAACTGCTCACTGCTAACTGATAACTGCTAACTGTTCACTGATAACTGTTCACTGCTCACTGTTCACTGATAACTGTTCACTGTTAACTGCTCACTGCTCACTGTCATGGTACTGATAAAATGAATATAGAAATTTTAACATCAATTCTTAGCGATACTTTGAGGGCTGCGACACCGTTAATTTTGGCAGCTACGGGTGAATTAATTGCGGAAAAATCTGGAGTTTTGAATCTTGGTGTTGAAGGAATGATGTTAGTTGGTGCGGCAAGCGGTTTTGTCGCTGCCGTAGTTACGGGTAATGTTTATTTAGCTTTGTTAATAGCAGTTTTAGCAGGAATAATCATTTCTTTAATTCATGCAGTTTTAGTAATTACAATAAATGCAAATCAAGTTGCTAGTGGTTTAGCATTAAGTATTTTTGGTTCTGGTGTGAGTGCTTTTATCGGTGCTGAATACGTAGGTGAAACCATAGCTCCATTAAAACCTCTAGGAATTCCGGTTTTAAAATCAATTCCTATAATTGGAACTTTGTTTAATCAAGATATTTTAGTATATGCTGCAATTTTATTAATTATATTAGTGTCTTGGTTTCTGTACAAAACTCGTTTGGGATTAATTTTACGCAGTATCGGTGAATCTCCCGAATCAGCAAACAAACTTGGTTTAAAAGTTCGCCAAATTCGTTACTTGTCAGTATTATTTGGTGGTGCAATGGCAGGTTTAGCAGGGAGCTATCTTTCTCTGGCATACACTCCATTATGGGCAGAAAACATGACATCAGGTAAAGGATGGATTGCCATCGCATTAGTTGCCTTTGCCAGTTGGAAACCAGCTAGAATACTACCTGGCGCTTACTTATTTGGTGGAATTAGTGCCATACAGTTAACCATTAAAGCAATGGGTGTAAATATTTCACCTTACCTTTTATCTTCCTTCCCCTACATCGCCACTATCTTAATGCTAGTAATTATTTCCCGAGACGAAACCCGATTAAAATTACAGGCTCCTGCATCATTGGGAGAATCTTTTCGCGATAGCCGTAATTGGTAATATCAAGTTCGGATGATTACTTATGATATAGAGCCTTTTTTTAAGAACTATTAAAAAAACATATTCATATCTCACATTTCTGAAATAGTTTCCTATAATTTCATGTTATATAGTATACAAAATATTATTTAATACAACTGCTCACTGATAACTGCCATGGTACTGATAACTGTTCACTGTTGACTGTTCACTGTTGACTGTTCACTGATAACTGATAACTGAAATATGCTTCCTCCATCTTTCGTGCCAATTTCTCAACGTCCAGTTTTAAAACTACCTAACAACGCCAGAGTCGGCGTATGGGTAGTAATGAATGTCGAACATTTCACCTTTGGTAAATTAGGAACGGCAATTCAACCTCATTTAAATAGTTATCCAGAAATTGCTAATTACGGTTGGCGAGATTATGGAAATAGAGTTGGTATTTGGCGTTTATTTGATTTATTTGCTGAATTAGAAATTCCTGTAACCGCAGCTGTGAACGGCGAAATTTGCGAATTATACCCTGAAATTATGGAAGCAATGTTGCAACATAATTGGGAAATAATGGCACATGGAATCAATAATTCCACAGGTCATAGCGGTATGGATAAAGAAACAGAAATTGATACAATAAACAAAACTATAACTTTACTCAAACAAGCTACAGGTACAATTCCAAAAGGTTGGTTAACCCCTGGTTTTTCAATTACAGAATCAACATTTGATTTATTACATGCTGCTGGAATTAAATATACTGCCGATTGGGTAAATGACGACCAGCCTTATTGGTATCCCCTTGACAATGGACGTTTATTAGCTATTCCCTATACCATTGAAGCCAACGATATAACTTTATGTTTGAGCAACCGTTTTTCTGGTGCTGAATTTGCCAAAGCTATAGAAGACCAATTTTATCAATTATGGCAAGAAGGAGAATCGCGATCGCGGTTAATGGCAATTGGTTTACATCCTTTTATAGTCGGTCAACCCATGCGATTAAAATATTTAAAAGAATGTTTAATGCATATTAAAAATCAACCCGACACTTGGATGACTACGGGAGAAAAAATATATGAGTCAGTTATCAGTTAACAGTTATCAGTACCATGGCAGTTATCAATGATATTAATTCTTATTGTAAATATTTCCCTCTCATTGTTAAGGAGAGGGATGTCCGACAGGACAGGGTGAGTATAATTCGTAATTCGTAATTCGTAATTCGTAATTAATGCCCCATAAATAAATTTAGGGGCTTCGATAAAAGCCTAAAATGACATCCACGGATAAATCCGGGGGCTTCAAACC
>JBCBPQ010000235.1:0-11406 GCA_039820645.1 Cyanobacteria bacterium J06633_8
ACCACTAACAACTAACCACTAACAACTAACCACTAACAACTAACCACTAACAACTAACCACTAACAACTAACCACTAACAACTAACAACTAACCACTAACAACTAACCACTAACAACTAACCACTAACCACTAACCACTAACAACTAACCACTAACAACTAACAACTAACAATTATTAACTTTTAACTTTCGCCAAACCATTAAGGTCAAATTTCTTAAGCCAAGCTTCTCTATCGCTGGCTGTAAATTCATTCTTGTCGCTACTAATTATCTTGACTTGATAGCGATTTTCTACTAAAACCGCTGTTTGCTTTCCTTTCTCAATTGCTGGATAGCCAGAGATTTTTTTAGGACTATCTGCAAATTTAGCTGCTGCTGAAGGATTGCTGGTAGTGTCGTTGACAGAAATTTTTGCTACCTCTTTACCATCTTTTTTCAGCTTGGCTTGAGCAAAACCTTTTTTCTCTTGAGTGAAAACTCGCTGATAACCGTCTGACGCTGCTGGGAAAAACTTGTTGAATTTGCTACCTTGGGTAGCATCTTTAGCAACTGCTTGTCCTTTCTTCTGCTGGGTGCTTTCCTTCTGTACTTGATCGAAACGTCCAGCTTCTTTTTGAGCGCAAGCTGTTGTCATTAGCAGTATCGAAAGAAGTAGTGCAGCTAAAATGCTACGCACGCGAGGAAAATTCATCTTTGACTCCTAATTTAAATTTGACCGAATAAAGTATAAAGGATTACTAATTTATACTTTATGACTCATCCTTTATACTTCATCTGTCAATTAACAAAAATTTTTTTTTGATAACTAGTGAGTATGTTAACCAACAGTTAAACTTCTTAACACTGAGGAGAAATAAGTCAATACTTAAAGATTCCTTATAACCTTTAACCTTTGACCTTCGACCTTTAACCTTTTTTTACTGTTAATTTCGATGAGCTATAACAGCATAAAATGGGTCACCACCTCCCGCACCTAACCACTGGAGGAAATTTGGTGCTGTTGATTGATTTTTGATTACTTCTGGAGGAGTAAATCCGGGAACAGATTGAAAATAGCTCTTGACTAATTGGACTCTACCTGCTTCGCTACTATCGCGCCATGCCTGAATTGCTTTTTGATAAAACATTCTGTTGGAAAAGCTGAAGATTGCCATACCACCGGGTTTGAGTATGCGATGAATTTCCGTAAATATTGCTTCTGGATACTGTAAATATTGTACCGACACGCAATTAAGAACGGCATCAAATTCTCCATCTTTGAGCGGTAATTTAGGATTTTCGTTAAGATTTTGAATAAAATAATGGTCAAATCTGGGATTACGTGCTAATTCTTCTTCATTTAGTCCATGCCCTTCAACATGGCTAAACTGCATTTCCTTTGGTAAATGAGAAACCCAGCTACTCATCATGTCAAAAATGCGTGTATTCGGCTGCAAACGTTGACGATACAAGTCTGTAAGTTGTTGAATAAACCCATCATCAACATGAGTTACAAAACGGGGAAGTCCGTAAAATAACTTATCATCCGTATCGTCTAATTTCATCCGTTGATTTGGTCGTAGCATGATATGATTCCCCCTTAAATCAGTGAACTGCTCACTGTTAACTGTTTAAATATGGTACATTTTGTATGCTAATTTACAATTTTTCAAGCCAGATTTAACAATTAATTAGTTAAATCTGTCATTTGTAATTTTTATAACTCAAATGCTATCCGAACTAAAGTTTTCTATTATTAAACGAAAGTTTATAAACTCAAAAGGTTTTCCTTATTTAAGTTTATTAGTTTGGATGCTTCCGTTATTGTTATTCGGTATAAGTAATAACAGCTTGATGGCTCATGATGAAGGGCTTTACGCTTGGCGCTCGCGTTTAATGTTCGATTCCGGAGACTGGATAAATCCCTGGGAAACTCCTCATCATAAAACACCAGGTTTTTACTGGTTGATTGCTATTTTTTACAGTTTATTTGGCATTAGTGAAATTAGCGTTCGTTTACCAAATTTGATTGGTAGTATTTTAAGCCTTTTTTTGGTATATGAAATTGGTAAAATTTTATTCAATAAAAAGGTTGCTTGGCTTGCCAGTGCTATCCTCAGCGTAGAGTTTTTATGGCTGCAATATTCTCGTTTGGGAACACCAGATATAGGGATGGTTTTTCTGGTGTTATTAGGAATTTCGTCTTTATTAAAATCTGAATTAAATCCCAAACATCGTTATATATGGGGCTTAATTACTGGATTAAGTTTTTCTCTTGGCTTCTTATTTAGAAGCTTTATGATTTTTTTACCGATAATAGCTCTATCTCCTTATTTAATATTGCAACATCGCCGCCACAAACATTTAGCAAATCGAATGTTGTATGTAGGATTTGTTTTGGGTTTAGTACCTACTGTAATCTGGCTAAAACTAAGTTCTTTACGCTTTGGTGGCGATAGCTTTACAGAAATAATCAATTTCGTCACTAAATTAAGTTCAAGCGAACGTCGCAATAATAATTGGACTTATTATTTTTGGAATGTTTTTATTTTAGCTTTTCCTTGGTCATTATTAAGCTTTTTAGGTGCGGGTTTATTAATTAGGAACTTTCTATTTAATTTTAATGGCAGCAAGGAAAATTTTTATACTGACGACAAACTACGGAAAGCTAATATAACTAAGGAAAAGCTTTTGCTGTTTCCCCAATTTAGCTTGATAAATAGAATTTGCAGCCAGAGCCTGCAATTTTTAATCAAAGTGGAATATGCAAGTCAATTTAAATATTCGAGAGATTTTTCGATATTAATCTGTTTCCCGCTGATTTTATTGATTGAACTCAGTACTTTTTCAACTCGCTTATCTCACTACAGTCTTTGTTTATATCCTTTTATTGCGTTTCTGGCTGCGGTTGGCTTGAATTGGTTGGGAAAGATTTGGGATAAACAAACAAGAGAATTCAAGATACAAAATATAGCTTTATTTTCTAAAGTTGATTTTTCCCCTTTATATTTATCGTCAAATCTGATTTTGCCAACTTTAAGCTATGCCTTTGGTTGTTTAGGAATTCTAATGTTGTTAGCGGCTACGGTTGTTTTCTTTGTTAGCGATAGTGATGGAGAAATCCGTAATTATGCAATTGTTGGTTTAGTATTGGGCTTGGGTTGGCTAATTTTACCTTTAGTTTGGATTGCTCGCTGTCGTTTAGGTAAAAATTTAATTACTGCACGTTATTGGATAGGGGCTTGGTTACTTTCCAGTTGGTTAAGTTTAGCAGTAACTGGTAGTCTAGGTTTATTAAGCAACTATAATCCTGATTTTCAAGCATTTTTACAAAAACCTGAAATTAGTCAAACCCTGCAAAATAATTCCATAAATTTCGTTGACGTTGGTGGAAAAACTGGGGTTTTGATAAATTTCTACACTCCCAACCACGGGAAGCGAGTAAAGGAAATTTCCCAAATTACTGCTCGGAGCTATGTTTGGATACGCGAAAAACAAGCTGCTCAAATCTCGCAACCTTACCGCGTTATTGGTGAAGTGCAAAAATATCAGTTAATTAAATTGGAATGAGGGAATAGGGGATTGGGCATTGGTAATTAGTAATTAATATCCTTTCCGTTTACATCGGTGCGGAATAAAAAGTATGTGTGAAAAAAACTCTGTGTGCCTCTGCGTTAAACTCTGCGAACTTTGCGTTAAAAAATATATAATTCCTATGTAGACGGATTTGATATAACTAGGGCTACAAAAATATTGTTAGCCTAACTTCGGTAGGCTTTGTGAATGTTTAAACATAGTACTTTTGCAAAACCTTCTTGATTTGCTAACCTGCTAGCAGCATTAAGAGTAGTTTCATTATTTATCTCAAATTTAACTAGATTTTGGTTTACTCTAATTTGCTTTTTACGTAATTGAGAAAATAATGATGAAAAATCTTCTTCGGAATAATGAATTGAATTTTGGATTGCAGCTTGTAATTTTTCTTGAATATCAATAGTTTCTTCTTGTTGATTTTGATATAGTCCTCTTTCCAAAATATCAATAGTTTCCTTGGCAGTTACTGCACGTTGCTTTCTATTTTTGCTCATAGATTAACAATTGTGTTTTGTGTAAGTCGTAGTAATTATATTTATATTAAATTGGCATAGGACTTACACAACTGACGTATTTTCTTGTAGGGTGCTGTGACACTTCGACTAATTTTCAAGTTAATAATAAGACTTGTGGTGTCACGCACCAACCGAGTCTTATGACACTTGCGTAAGTTCTGTGGCAAATAAAATCTTGATTCTGCTTCAAAAATCAGTTCAGGTGGCTAGATTTGCCAAAATATATCCACCGCGAGTAATGAAAAATGCGCCTAACAAGCTAAAATTACTGTGTTAATTGCCAGATAAATAAGTTAGATTTATGTCGCGTCTACGCCCCCTTTTTTCGTTAATACTAATATCTTTAGCTACATTACTTTTTAGCTGCGGTGGCCCTAATGTCGCTGTAGCACCTCCAAGCTATACTCCATCGCAAATAGAGAAAATCCAGGAATACGTACCAGAAATAGTTGCAGTACAAGAGCGCGGTTCTGAATTGCAAAAACTTATTCAAAACAATGAATGGATAGATGTAGGAACTTTTATACATGGTCCTATGACAGAAGCAAAGTTGAATATGAACTTTATTGTTTCTAACCTTGTGCCAGAACAACAAAAACAAGCGCGTAAAATTGTACGAGACATGTTCAAAAATCTCGTAAAAATTGACCAAGCTGCTGGTGAACGTAATTCCAGGCAAGCTTTGACTGCTTACGATGCGGCTTTCGCTGATATTAACCAATTTTTGGATCTAATCCCTGCTAAGCCTGTATCTGATGAAGCTTAAAGACTTTTGTCATCGGCGAACAATTTAGTTGAGATTTAACGCTTAAAATCTAACATTGTATTTTTGGAGACGTTGTATTGCAGCGTCTCTACATTAATTTATGAATCATATAGTTATTGTCGGTTGCGGTATTATTGGAGCAACTTTAGCTTACGAACTCAGTTTAATTGCAGGGTTAAAAATTACAGTTGTTGACAAACAACCCCCGGCACAAGCTGCTACAGGTGCGGCTTTGGGTGTTTTGATGGGGATTATCAGCCACAAGGTAAAGGGTAAAGCTTGGCGGATGCGACAAACAAGTGTCCAACGTTATGGAACTTTAATTCCAGAATTAGAAGCGATAACTAATAAAAAAATTCCCTTCAATCGTCAAGGAATTTTGATGTTGTTACCATCACCTCAAGTAACAACAGATGATTTACCATTCTGGGAAAAACTCAAACAAACTCGTGACAATCAAGGTTGGCAATTAGAGATTTTAGATGTTGCTCAACTTAGTAAAATATGTCCCCAGGTAGATGTAAATTCAAGAGAATATATAGGAGCAATTCATTCTCCCCAAGATAGGCAATTAGATCCAACAGCATTTACTTTAGCTTTGGTAGAAGCAGCAAAACATAATGGTGTCAGCTTCAGATTTGGTGTAAATGCATTGGGAGTGAAGTCCGAAAACCTAACCCCCCAGCCCCCTTCCCTGCTAGGGAATGGGGAGATAAAGCCTCTTTCCTTGCAGGATAGAGATAGCTCAGTTAGAGAATTGGAAACAACAGAAGGTGTAATTACAGCAGATACATTTATAATTTCTGCGGGATTGGGTTCATCACTTTTAACGGAACAATTAAATCAAAAAGTTGATATTCGTCCAGTATTAGGACAAGCAATTCACTTACGCTTGGGACATCCTTTAGCAAAATCCGAATTTCAACCAGCAATTACCTGTAACGATACATATATAGTTCCTTGTGGTGCGGGTGTATTTCCAACCACTGATTATTGGGTAGGTGCGACGGTGGAATTTTCCCAAGATAATGGTGAATTATCAGCCGATAAAGAACTTTTAGATAATACCTTAAAAGGCGCGATCGCAACTTGTCCGGAGTTAGCCAAAGCTGATGTAATCCGCACGTGGTCTGGTTTACGTCCCCGCCCAGAAAATCGTCCGGCTCCCGTTATCGAGAAACTACCGGGGTATGACAACGTGATATTGGCTAGCGCTCATTATCGTAATGGCGTTTTGTTAGCTCCTGCTACTGCCCAGATGGTTAAGGAAATGATTTTGGAAGGTTAAAGGTTAAAGGTTTAGAGTGAGTTGTCTATTATTGCTTTGAGATGAGCATCTCACTGACGTGCTTGCTGATAAACCAGAAATAAAATTTCCTTTTCCACAAGTTGGCTCTAAAACTCTTTCCCAATACTTATTACTTTGACCTAAACATTTTAATATTTCTGCGACTAATGCAGGAGGGGTTTGAAAATCACCAAGTTCAGCTTTCAAGTAGGTTTTCTACTCCTATATCCGTTTTTGAATTTGCTATATCAATAATTCGACGATATTGAAGCCGCCATTGCAATGCATTTGATATTGTAAGATATCCAAGTTGAGGAGGATTTTGCAATATTCTATCTGCAAGTAAATCTCTTCCAATTTCATCGAGAGGTAAATTACGCTCCTCTAGATAAGCGACAATATCATCTTTATTACCATTACGATTCAAAATTCCGATTAAACCGTAAGTTGTTTGATAATCTCCTGTCTTTTCCCGTGCTACGAAAATTGCATCTCGAAAATTTAAACGTGCTGTTTGTGTTGTGCTGTCGTCAGATTTTTCGTAGGTAAACACCAGCAGATGATAACCCAAACCATAAACTTTTTGACTTGCATCTCGAAAAGGAGAAGATGATTGGGGTTGACGAATTGAAGTTACTTTTAAATCTACATTTAAGTTGGGAAAATCAATACCGCTAGCAGCATTACCCGGAATATAGTCATAGGTAGCTCTTAAATAATGGTTAAAAGCTCGCTCAATATAGGTACCAACAGCTTTATCATCGGTAGAACCAAATAAATCTGGAATCGGAGTTCCGCTGATTTGTCTAATAAATAGCGCTGAGGCAATTTTGAAGTTGGTAAGTGTTAATTCGGTCATTGGATAATTCCTGTTACTGTTTAGAATTATCTAGTTATAGGTGCTGACGATACATATAAAAAGTACGATAGTAGTAGGTTGGGTTGAGGAACGAAACCCAACATCCCAAGATTATGACATTATGAAGGCTTTGTTGGGCTTCACTTCGTTCAACCCAACCTACAATTTTTGCGTAAGTTCTAGAACTATAAAATTGAGCTTTGCCAAAGAAAAATTTAACATTAAAAAAACTCCTTCCCAACCCATGGAAAAGAGTATTTAAAATTATCTTTATTTAACCCGCTGCCACGGCGGGTTTTGCTTTGTGTAGACAAGCCATTGCGTTGCGGAGGCTCCCTCCGTTGTAGCAAATGGCGTGCGGTTTCAACCGCCAGATTAATTAATCAACCACTGGATAATCTAAAAAAACCACCCATAAGAATGCAAACCCTTACCCAAGAGATTCACACCTAAATAACAAACCCAGACGGCAACAAACCCGGTAGCCGCCAAAATAGCCGGACGACGACCTTGCCAACCACGAGTAATTCGAGCGTGTAGATAAGCTGCAAATACCAACCAGCAAATCAAGGCCCAGGTTTCTTTGGGGTCCCAACTCCAGTAAGAACCCCATGCTTCATTCGCCCAAACTGCCCCAGCAATAATACCAATTGTCAAGAGGGGAAAACCCAACCCAATAATACGGTAACTAATATTATCTAAAGTTTCTGCAAGACTCAACCGTTGAGGAGAAAGGGGTTCTCCAGAATTTTCGACATTTTGCGAAGTTTCTATTCGCTGTGCAATTGCAGTTGCCGTTTTACCATTACTGCTGCTTTGAACGGGAGAAAAACCGTTGTTTTCAAAAGCAAATGCATTGGGTTCGGTAACTAATTCACCGGCTTTATGTAAACGATAACCGTTGCTACGATAGCCACCATTACCAAATGAACTACCTTGTAGCTGCACTGGCTGACCTTTTGTAACTATCAGAAATGCTACGGCTATTAAAGAACCTACCATCAAAGCCGAATAACTCAACATCATCACACTGACGTGCATCATCAACCAGTTTGATTTGAGCGCGGGTACTAGTGGTTCGGAAACCTGCATTTCGGAAGGAAGTGTCAAAGCTGCAAAAGCTGTAATTCCCATGGCTACCGGAGCAGTGGCAACTCCTACCAAACGACTGCGACTGCTGTATTCAGCAATTAAATGAATCGTAGTGATTCCCCAAGCTAAGAAAAACAGAGATTCATATAAATTACTCAGAGGGAAATATCCACCTTCCAACCATCTTGCACCAAGCAAAGTTGCCATACACAAATTAGCGATCGCCATTCCCGCAGTTCCCAAACCAGCCAACATTGGTATATTGGGAAAAGCTGCTCCCACCCAATAAATCAACATTGTGAGAAATAGGACGAGGAAGGAAGTATTGTCAAGCCAATTTTGGAGTACAACTAAATCCATAAAAGTGTTCTCCCCATTAAAATTACTATAATTTTTTATCTTACTTTCTTTCCAAGTTTGATTGAGAAGAGGCAGCAATCCCTTAAGAATTCTACCTCTTCTAACCTCTACTAGCTTATCTTTATTTGTCCTCTATTTTTCTACTCGCTCTTCTCTTCAGCATTCGGAAGCTCAACTGGTTTATCGCCTTTCTTTAACTCGAGCAAGATATCATAGCGAGTAGTGCGATTATCGCTTACCGCGCTTGTTACACCCACCGAATTTATCGCATTAAGAAAACTCTGTTGATTCGGAAATAAAGCCGGTAAAGAAAAGTTTTTCGCCGCACCTTCCATATCCAAGAAAAATTGAGTACTTATAGGATTAAGTTCTGATGGCACTGCTTTCTGGAATGAACCAGCCTTAGCTAATATATTTTTGGGTTTGGGAATAATTTTATCGCTAATCGGAGTCCCCAAGGTTAAAAAAGCAATATCTTCATCTAACCAACCGTGGGTAGCAGTTAAAGTTCCTGAAGGTCCAATCCACCTCGTCACAGGCACTTGAGCAACTTTATCTTCTTTGATTTTAAATTGGTACTGATTTCTCATCGCATCATCTAACTGCTTCAGAGATGCTTCTGCTTTGCGTCTATCGCTGGCTTGTACCATAAATACTAAAGCCGCACGGACATCTTGGGGAAAATCTGTATTTGGAGTTTGGGGAACAACAGATACAGCAAATTCGCCTCCCATCCAGCTAAGTAAATCCCGATCTAAATCTAAACTACTAAGGTTTTTAAATCCTTTTCTTAACTTATCTGGCTTAACTGGCGAAAGAGGATTTTTCTGTGAAGTCAAAACATAATCAGCCCATAACCTACGCAGGTTGCCACCAGAAAACATCATTAAAGTAGATTCCGGTAACCGAGTAGTCATAGTATTAGCTTTATTTTCTACTGCTAACACTCTTCGGCTCCTTGGCTTCAACCAAGAAACTCCTTTGATACGCAATCCTTGAGGTTCTAAACTAAAAGTTCCGGCTAAGCCTTTATTATTTTTTAACTGTGCTAAAACTTGTGCTGGTAAACGACGTTTAGCAGAAGTTACACTGGCAATTTGAGCCGCAGATGGAACATTAACGTAAAATTGAGCCAGTGGCTGATAAGTTGCTATTTGAGGTAAATTTTTGGCAAATCCCTTACTCGTTGCCAGAGTGGCTTTGCCTTTATAAGCTTTAATTGTTCTTTCCGTAGCTTTAGGATTATCTGCAATAACCAGGAAACGTTCTTCAATTACTGCTGTAGATAACTTTTCTCCCGAATTTGTTTGTGCTTCTTTAATCGTAATACCTTCATATTCTCGGTCAACCCACTTCCCTTTCAAAGCTTTTGGTTGAGCAAAGGCTGTTTGAATTTTGTTTTTATCTTTGATTGGTAAAACCATTACCAGCGACTGTTCTACGGTGGCTAATTTTCCATCGCTAGCCACTGGTTTAGATGCAGTTACAGGAGCTTTGGGAGCTAAAATAGCAATAGTTACTTGATCGCCAACCCAAGGACTTACATGTTTTTGGAAATCAAACCCTTCTTTTGTCAGAAAGCGATCGCGCCACTGAATTAAATTTTTATCCAATGCGACTTGACTTTCTTTAGTGCCAAAAGAGCGCAGTTTTTCCCACTGGCTAGAATCAGTACTCAAAGAAACCGTAAATAGGGCATCTTGGGGAATAATATTCGCACCTACAGGTAAATCTCTAGACAAGGGTTTTCCCTGAGTCAAAAGCCAGTAAGCAGCTATTCCACCACCAATTAATAAACCCGCTCCAGAAAGCGTCAAAACTAAAGACGGTTTCTTTTTTTTCTTACCAGAAATAGACACGACAGGCAGTGTCATTGAAACCAATACCTCATAAAACCGAACTTTTCAATTGCTTTATTGATACAGCTAACCAAAAATTAGTTTTGATATCTAGGGTTGCTGATTACACTCAGAAAATAAATCTCTAATAGATGATAGTACTTTTACAATCAAATCACCATTGGCATCTTACAGACTTTCTATATGATTCAACTACGAATAATGTAGCTTAAAGTACCAAACATTATATTGCTTATTTTCACTACAATGTTTCAGCCTTTTATATCCACCTCCGGAGCAAGTTTAACACTACTATTACAACCAAACACTACCCCAATCTAAAATATGCCCAATCAAATGACCTAACTATACATGGCAATATTTTCTTTGCTTCTTCGTTTTCATACTCGCCTACAGAGTGAAATCATTGCCTGCGGAGTGTTTTCACCGTTTTTCCAAAAATGGAAATTTTGTATTCTCAAAGCTATCAAACTCATCGAAAAAAGTGTTTATGGCTATTCTTCTATGTAGATGTATGAAGATATCCCTGATGCGTTTTTATAGAATGCTCAAATCCGGATACAATCTCTAACAGTTATAAATCTTGCAAGTTTTTCAAGCTCGCCATCTATTTACTTAAGAACTGACAAAAGTTTCAATGTCATTCATAAGAGTAGCCGAGAGTTTGAACATATGGGATATTTGATTTACTTGCAAGGGTTTCAGTTCATGGAAATGGGTTCAAATTATAAATTAGCTTAAAAAAATTCTATACAGATTGGCATTGGATATTATCTTTTTATTGCTAAATTACAATCACTAAATAAGGGGTCTTACCCCTTATTCATTGTTGCAAATCTCGAACGCTAAAAATCATCACTACAAAAGCTGATAATAATTAATTTTTGTATTCAGATAAAATTTTGACCGAAAAATTTGGGTCTCAAGCCCCGTCCTTCTAGGACGGCTTTATTTTTTTTCGTGCTATAATATTACGTAGAGTTGTTCCACGTCAAAATGTTCGTCTTAGAATTTAAGGTCAAAGGGAATAAAACTCAATATGCTGCCATTGATGAGGCGATTCGCACCGGTCAGTTTGTTCGCAACAAGTGCAT
>JBCBPQ010000236.1:0-11385 GCA_039820645.1 Cyanobacteria bacterium J06633_8
CAACAATAGACATATTTCAACCCCGGTGAATGTTACTCCAGCATCAGCGGTAAACGCGGTCAAGACTTCCGGGATAATTACCAATTCTGGTTAAAGATTTCGTGTTGGTTGTGGCGATTGTCTAAAAAGGTTTTTTTGTTGGCAAGACTAAAACGGAGTGAGAAATCGAAGCGACTACGACAAATTTTCGTCAAAAATGCCATTTTAAAAGTTGTGCCATTTGCCATAATTATCAAATTTGGATATTAATTACTCGAATTAATTCAAGCTTTATCCCTTGAAAAACTGATTGTATAAAGGTTTGATAAAAGTTGAAGCAGCTTAATTTAAATGACAATTCATTTGGCAAACAAACATCGAATGCAGATAATACGCGCTCGTAATAAGTGCGGCGTAATGCGGGATAATGCAAGCATATTATCTTTAAAGTTCTCTCTACGCAAGGGTTTTAAAACGCCGCATTTAACGCCTATTTTACGGATTGATTCGGCAATCGCGTCTGCCGAATTAATTCTGCTCCTTTCAAAATGTCATTATTATGGCGCGAGCGACATTAACGCAATCAAGATAAAGGTTAGGCACTACAACTCGTTTTCAACGAGAACGCCGCCATTTTATTGATAAACAAGCGAACGTGCTACTAACTGAGCTACCTTTACTAACAATAAAATCAAGCAATGCTTTTTTGGTGCAGTTGTTCTAGTCGATTAACCAACTTGCCAAATAAGGGACTATCCCGAAACAACAATGACAAGTTTCTTTTAGCAGTTTGATAATTACCAAGGTAACTTTGAACTTTCTGTGTAACTTTTCCGTTTTCCCTTGACGTTTCACAAATGTAGTAATAACAGTTACCTTTAACTTGCTTTGCACGTAAGAACACGAGTATTACCCAAACTGAAACTCATATATTGTAGTGCCTAACAAAGAAACTTGTGGTACCATACCAAAAATAGTTAGGCACTACGCAATAGTTTTCTTACTAAGTACCATCAGAAAGTAAGATAAAAGTAAGAATAAATTCTCTACTCAAGAAATAAACCCTTATATAGCTATACTTTCATCAAACGATACTGAGCAAGAAAATTGCTCAACGATAGTTCTTACTTATTTAGTGCTTAGGAATAGGTGGAACTTCTCCGGGTTGATAGTCGTAATAATGGTCTACCCCTAAGTGGTAAGACTTGATTAATCTTTCTGCCCAAGTTTTAGCGTCTTTTTTAGTCCGTATCCAGTGTGATCCAAGACAATGTTTTTCATTTGGTGCATATGCGATAGCCCACCACTTAAACTCATCTTTTACATTGGGGTGATGCTCCAAGTAATACCAGCAATCGCGGTAAGTGTATTCGGTTTTTTGGATATTAGATACCATAGAATAATCAAAATGCTTAATCATGAAAATACCCCATCGCTGTTGTAGGGATGGGGTTATTTTATAATTTTTCGTTGGTTTTAAGTTCTACAATAAGGCTTGCTTAACATTACTAATTGCTAATTTTGATATTTCCCGAAAATTGGTCTTATCCCCATATGAAGCTTTGACATACTCAGACCCCACATACAGTCTTGCAAATAAAACTGCATCATCATCACCAGCAGCAGGAGAGATTGTAATTGGCTGCATTAATTGCTGTGGAGAGAGTGAAGCAATAGAGCTAAGAACGCATTTAGAAAAGTGGCTATCATAACCGCTTTCTAGCAAGTACACCCCGTCCGCTTCAATCGTTAGAAGTAATTTGCAAACTTCTTTACCGCGTCGCTGTACTCGTTCAAACTTTAATTCCCGTAAATATCCAGTTAGTGCTGTTTGTTGGATAGCTACTGGTGTAGTTCGGTTCGAGAGCGTGTACCACAGACAACCATTTGAACGATTACAGTAAATTCTGGTAACTCCAGCGTCAGTATGAAAACCAAGACGCGGTTTGTTAATCACTGAGATAAGTTGCTGCAACAGTTTTTCTTGACGGGTTAATGATGCGATTAATTGTTCTGTTTGAATTTGTTGAGTCATGGTTATGGGTTATTGGTACTTGGTAATCGAATAAGCCCCGGTAAAACCGAGGCGATTGTTTTATTTGGCTTTTGTGCTACTAGGACAAGCGCTGTCACAACCTCTAACTTTGGCATCGTGATAACTGCAATCGCCGATATTCTTTATTTGTCCAGAAGCTTTATAAAAGGGGCATTGAGAGCATTTTGTAATCATGGTTTATTTTAAATAGTTACCTATTTTTTTATGTAACTATAATAGCTATTTTTATAATTAACCGTAAATACTTAGAGCATGAAATTTACATAACATTTATGTAACTAAAGCAAGTTAAATGTAAGATATAAGTTACATAATCATTAGGTAACTTCTATGGCTCGGAATAGTAGGATTGTAGAGAAAGGTAAACTTGATAGCGGAGTGAAAGTAGGCAGCAAAAAATGGTATCAAGAACTAAAAAATCTTGACTCATTCCGGTATATTCCAAACAGCGAAAAGCCCTACACCGTTCGCAAAGAAGTATCTAGGAAGAAAGGCAAGGACGGATATATCGCAACTGATAATCAATATTGGTATGCCTACCGTAAAGTAGATAGTAAACTCCGCAAGCGTTATATCGGTCAGGATGCTGATTTAACCATTGAGCGATTGGAAGAGATTGCAGAACAATTAAACATTCCCCTAGAACCACGTAAGAAGAAAGAAGTTACAAATAACGATTATGTAACCACTGACGAGGTAAAGCAATTGCAGCAACGAGTTGAGGAATTAGAAGCGCAATTAGAAAGTAAGAATAAGGAGTTAGCTGAAACTTTGGGAAAGTAGAATCCCTGACTGTGGAATTATCTACCGTCAGGGATGAAAGCGAAAAGTTACATAAAGAGTTACATAACAAATCAGATGTGCCTAATTATCAGCAGTTGCAAAAAGTTTATTTAAAGTCCCTGCCATTGGGTAAGCAGGCACCTGAGTATAAAAAAGCTGATAAGCACATCAAACAATTTATTAATTTGATTCAAAAGCAGCAATCATAAATCTCAAGATACACCATGCAATCGCACGAGGTACCTGTTATCTAAAAAATTGAAACAATAAATTAATTTACATTTAGCAGCAATTACTAATTGTCAATTGATTTTATAATTCAGTTTTTATTGACGACAAAGCGCGATTGTAGACGCTCAAAACCTTTTTGTGACGGGATTCTAGGTATTTTTTGAGGTATCCGAAAATTGTCTACAATCGCATAAAACCGTTTTACAGCAAGCGTTTTGGGCATCTACACCGGATTTTAGAAAGCGATATTAAGGTAGACAATGTAGACGTGATATAGCAACGGTGTAAACGCTTTACTTGCACCTGATACCTAAACATAGGAAAACCAGCACAGTGGGTGCTGGTGTGGTGTAATGAGTTAGTGCGAAGCTGTAGACGGGTTGTTATTCGGGTGTAGACGCTACGTCTACATTTTGGTCAATTCTCCAACCAAGATGATTACCAGTTCCTACGACTTCCCCTACTCCCCTATCAGCAAGACTTAAAAATAATAACCGAATATCCTCCGGTGACATCGACGCGAACAACCGCGATTGTTGTTTAAGCGTTCGGGCTTTTAAAACGTCCCCTTGTAACTTTTTACCAGCGTCGATAATTGATTGTTCGTATTCGTTGAGTTGTAACTCCTCACTGCTAACTTCTAACTCTTGATGCCCATTGTTTGATGTAGAAGGAGGTAACTGAGTATCTTGTATCCCCCAGTTGCTTAAATCTAATTCGCAAGGTTGGTCGTCAAGCATAAATCTTTTCTTACCACCAGCTTTCAACCACTGCTCTAAACGGTCATCTTTCAGCTTAGTGCGAGCGTAATCATAACCAAAACTTCCCAACCGCACCAAACAGAAGCAACTGTAAAGCGTGTCTTTGTCTCCCTGTAAACCAAAATTTTCAGCAGTATCATTCTGTGCGATCGCTAGAACGAACTGTTTATAACGTCTCCCCCGTTTTGCGTGTTTCTTTAACCAAGATGGGGCGTTATCACATTCGTCAACAAGGATGGGGAACTCTTCGGCAATTAGAAAGCGTTCGCGTCCGCTTATTGCTTTATCTCCCCTATCCCCTCGTAGTTGTACTAACTCTTCAAGAGTTTCTAAATCATCCCCCATTGCCTCGTTAATGGCTTTGAAGTTTCCTTTCCTACCAACTACGTCGTTTTTATCCAACCATATCCAATCATCTGGTTTAGCGTCGCTGTCATAAACAATAACCCGTCCTCCAATCTTTGAGGATAGGTACTGAGTGAAAGTAGATTTACCATCGCCAGTTCCACCAATCAAGGCAACGTGTTTCTGTTTCTGCTGAATATAGCTTACTGGGTCGGTAATAAGGTTATCTGGTTGCCAAGTCGCATCAAAAGCGGGAACGGTAACAGTTAATTGTGCAGCAGGAGAAGTTTGTTTTTTAATCCAAAATTGGAAGTTATATTTTGATATTCGGTCAACGTCTCCCAACAGTTCCCCCAAATCTTTGACGGTTTTTCTTTGACTTCTTCCAACTAATAATGCAGCGGTCGCTCCACCAAACAACCAAGGTTTATATTGTCTCCCCTCTCCCTTTGACGATGCTCCGATTGATAGCAGCAACACCGATACAACGAGGCAACCCCATGAGGTGATTTTGGCACGGGAATACATTTTTAGATAATCGTGCAGTTGTGAGGGGTGTAAATTATTCGTCATAAGTTACTCCCTGAAATATTTTGATTTTTAGGGGAGTAAAGGTAATATCACCCCTACCCCTACTAGAAAAACTCTAAAACTTAGCAATCCCCTAATTTCTGGAATTGCGAATAAATGCCATACACCTGTAGCCCCAATAATCAATAAAAGTAGAACCGCAAGCCTAATGAATGCTGGTAACGGTTGCAGCCAGATGGACATCAACAACGCGGGAATCGTAACCATTGATAAGCACTCATAAATCACATCACCAAAGTTTTCTGGAAAGGCGATCGCGTTTTCTATCCCTTTTCTAAATTCTCCCAAGCGGTTGTTGGGTGTTGCTTGTGGTAGTTGAGTGTAGTTCCCGGAACTGTTCGGAACTTCAACCACAATTTTGTTATCATCATCTGCCATAAATAATTCCCTCCCTAAAACCCTGAAATTTCAACTCACAGCTATTAATTTGTTGTTTCAATTCGTTGTTCTGGTGGAAAAAGTAAAGCGCTACCACACAAGCAGCAGCGGCTAAAAAGTAAGGATTAATATCTTTGGTCACTACTTATCTTTCTTGAATTCCTCAACAACTTGGTTGATTCTCTCGCTAACTTGGTCGGTTATTTTATCGATGTAGTCTGGGTCATTCTCACAAACCACGATTGGCTTAATTCCTAAGCTTTCCCAGAATTCGGGTTGCGATGGGTTGTATGAACTGTTCGTGTTGTCCGAGTCGTTATTTCTACTTTTGGAATTACTCATTTTCTCTCCTCCCCTGTTGCAGAGCGGTTTTTGTACTCTCGTGAGGAGTTACTTTGAGGGTGTAATCTTCTTGCAGAAGCTAAAAGTTGCTGCTGGTGGGCACTTCTCAAAATACTCACCCCATTGATAGAAATTTCCAATTGGGTGTACTTAGATTTTCTTCTACGAGATTGTTTCATTGATAAAATATTGTGGATGTTTTTCGTTGTTGCGAGACACATTCTGTATGGCGATTGCTTATCTTGGCGGAGGGCGATCGCCTTTTAAATTAAATGTGAAGCTCCAGGAGCTAAAGCCTGAAAGCATTGATATAGCGTACTTTCTCATTAAGAAAGCTGCTTGTTGAGAATAAATTAGAAATCAGCTTTATCTGTACTAGGGTTTGCTTCAAGATGCACAAGATATGCTTGTCCGTAACTTGTTGGTAATGTCTCCCTAGTTTGCAAATCCAAACTTTTGGAACGGGTAATTTTTTGCATCAATCGAGAACCATCTGATGCAGGACTATAAAATTCATAATTCTTAATACGGCTCCATTCAGTTGGTTGCTGTTCTACTCGCGCTTCGTATTTGAGTAGTGGCATTTCTGACAAGCTTTTAACGACGGGAATACCGCAGGTACGGCGTTTTACCTTGGGCTTGGTAGCGTCGTTACTAGTAGCTGATTTCCCGTTGGTACTGGGTTTATCTATTATCTGTGACTCGTTCATGGTCGTTTCATTCCCGAAAATTGCACATAAAGCCCTGTCGCGGTGATATAGCTGTGTTCACCGTGCAGTAAGGTTTTATATGCGTTTTTAGTCTATGAATGGTAGGATAGCAATGCACCAGTGCATTAGTCAACTGATGCATAATTGATTCTTTTGTTTCAATTCACTAATAAACTGATGAATAAGTTTATCGGTTGAGAGGTGGCGTGGCACAAGGAGAAGCTTCTATTAGGGTCTATTTGTCGCCAGAGGCAAAAGATTCGTTTAAAACAACGTGTTTTCTTAAAGGATTGAACATGTCCGATGTTGCAGCCGAACTTATTGAAAATTGGTTAAAGAAAAATGCTGTAGGGGTCGTAACCGAAGAAAACCCTCCTAACTCTGAGAAGAAAGGTAAGGGTGCAGCGTGACTGAAGATAAGCAACCTAAATTTTCTAAACACGCAGTAACAGAAAAGTGGAGATGCTATCAAATGCAAGAAAAATATGGGTGGAGGTTAATAAGAATAGAGCCAACTGGTGACAAAGTACTGAAATGGAATTGCGTATTTGAAGGCGATACGGAGTTCCCCGATTATCAAAAGGAGAATTAATTAATGGGTAGAAAGTATATTATTTTCCGTGCGGACATTAGAGAAGAACAAGGAGCAGAGAACCGATTGCTAGCGCATACAAAAGCAGCTACAGACATTCTTGCAGAATACTTTGACTCTTCTAGTAACCCATCACCAGAAGTGGGGTACAGAGTAAGACAATTTTACAAAATTGATGAATTTGCCGATTCACAATTTCCAGAAGCTAGTACTCACAGTCGCATTGGTGATTGGGAAGTAATCAAGGTAGAAGAATACACGTCAACAACAGATGCTGACTTTGAATCAATTGTTATCTGCTATTGCCAATACTCTCCCGTGGAAGCCCCGTTAGAGCCATTACCCAAAATGAACGTTCCTCATCAATTGCAAGAAGTGAAGTAACTTTATTCTTTACGCCGTACTTCTCGGATATAACCTATGACTGAAGCAGCAACCCTAGTACCAATAAGTCAGTTAACCCCAATGTTTACAGCGATTGGGGATAAGGACTATTCGGAATTCAAAAAACTAGAATTAGCGTTCGCAGAACAGCACGGTTAGGGAAATTGTATGAGGCAGTTACTTACAGAAAATACTCTTAATCAGGTGTTCAAAATGTACGCAACGCTGTTTAATCTGGGAAAACAGCATCGGTTTCCAAACTTCCCGCTAACTTTTGATTGTGGCGATTTCCTTAAAATCCCTCATTCTTACTCGATTTGAAAAGCCTAAAACAGCGGTGATAACTGCATTTACCGCTGTTTTTATGTGCATTACCGTTTCTTACTTTTTACTGAGTAGTTTAGATACCGGATGAAAAATGAAATTCAAAACAGGACTAGCAGTAATTACAGGTGGAAGATACAGCATTAATCACAACGAAGGTACAGCAATGGCTAATGTCATTCCACCACCAATAATTAAAAACCTTGATTGGGTAAACCTTAGCGATAGCCAAATATGGTTAATCTCCGAACTAATGGCTGAATGGGAGATAATCGCACACTGGCTTGTTTCCTACCGTACTAGGGCTGTAGATACAAAGCAGTTACCGTTTACGTCACAGGACTTTTTAAATCAAAGAGCAAAAGCCGAACTTTACAGTATCCAGCTTGATTTGTGTGCTGAGGTATGGGAGGCGATTGAAATTAGAAAGACATACCCCACTCCTTATGATTGGTGGGGAAAGTGCATGAGGGATATTCAAAGCCAACAGTTACAAGAAATATTGTCAGGTTGGGACGGTATGCCCAAAGGGAAGGTAGAAGACAAGGCTCGGAAGTTGCTTAATCACCTGAAAACCGATTCTATTCCGTTTAAAAATTCTCACAACTATGAGCATTTGTATAGGCTTTTTGAGTGCGCTATAGCCATCAACTCTAAAAAGTGGCAAGTTGAGGAACATCATAGCAACCGGGTAAGGAAAGCTTGGAACAATTATCTCGATGCTTTTAAACAGCTACCAAAGGAATTAAAACGAAACAGCGATATCAAAGCAATGACCATAATGGGGAACCAACTTTATTACCGCGACCGAAATACCCTCAGACCAATATCAACTGTACCCGTGTCAATAGAAGCTTTATTAGCTAAACAATCTAAATTTAAAGTAATTATCTAACTTACAGTAATATTCAATACTTATTTTAGAACTTATATACTGAATATTCGCGCTGAAGTTGTGTTCGCAGATATAGGTTCTGTAAAATTCAAAAGTGCTTTTCTTTTGAATTCCACCTTTTGCGTCACTCTAATTGAGTGATTGAATGCACAAGATGGAATGCATTAAGAAAAGTTGCAGTCAGTGTGGGTTGCTTGCCCCATCCCGATTTTTAAATCGGCAATACCTAAGCTTAATCTTAATTAAAAGTTGGTACACCAACTGACAACCAAGACTAATTAATTTATATCAGATTTCCGAAGATTAGGCGATCGAGTTACCCCCCCGCTGACTGCTCCAAACATCATCATTATTGGAGTAGATTAATGCCAGATATGTATAATGCGAGCGTATCCTCCCGCTCGCACGCACAAAAAAAAGCTTATACAACAACAATTGTAGAGCAATCCCCCCAAAAAAATCAAACTTTTGAAAAACCGATAATTATAGTACGAGATAGCTTTCTCACAAAGCTACACCTTACTTTTGAAATTTTTGAATTTTCTCGATTTGATGAAATTCCAGAAGGGAGAGATTATTACATTTTTAATGATTGTGATACCTCAGAAGTAGATATAAGAAAAGTGGCTTGGAGGTTGGGGGGAGAGTGCAGCATCCATACTGTGAGGCAATCGCTTGATTCACTTTCATCTAGTATCCGTGCAGCGCAAGAATTAACCATACAAATAATCGAGTTTGCACTTCCCTACAAAGATTGGGCATCCCGAGCCAACGGTGAACCACTATCAATCAAAGAAGCAACAGACATTGCACGAGTTGCCTACCAATCTTCCCTTACCGAACTTAACCGCGAAACAGAACTTGCAACTTTAGCTGCAAGAGTAGAAGCTTATAGTAAAGCAGCGGGGTATCAGTGGAGCAAGATTGTGGGAAGATTAGAAGATGAATTCCGCAAGGAATTGCAATCGCGTGGTTTATCGAAAGACAACAGCGATGACGAACGCCTACGATTAGCATTACTCGAATTATCTCAAGAGAAAGATAAAATTGCGTATATTCGTAAACGCGCTCAAGTTTGCAGCCATTATCGCATCAGCAAGCGCGAAGTAGAAGAATTAATCAAAATTACGGAACGAAAAACCGCGACTAATACCTTACAGCGTCAATCCTTTGATGAATTGCTGGATATGGAAATCCAGGAGTTATCTTGGTTAATTCCCGAACTACTACCACAAGGGGAAATGGTAATTTTAGCGGCTCCCCCAAAAGCGGGTAAAACTTTGATGGCTATTGATGCAGCGTTTGCGATCGCGACGGGAGAAGATGAGTTTTTAGGATTGCAAACGCAACAAGGTAAGGTGCTACTCATCTCAAATGATGAAAATGCTAGGTCAACTAAATCCAAGTTGTTGAAGCGTGGGTTCCGAAAAGGAGACGGTAAGAATTTAGAAGTTGTTTTCAATTGGAACATAAACCAACTTTATGAACTAGAAGGGCTTTTAGATGAATTCCGTCCCGATGTTGTCATTGTCGATAGCTTAAAATCAATTACCGCTTGCAATGCAGAGGTTAGCGAAAATTCAGCGGAATTTGCAAACAACATTTACGCGCTCAAAAATTTATTCAATCAATATAATGCTGCATCTATCCTTATCCACCACACAAACAAAAATAAGGATGCAATGGGAGTACATAAGCTGAGGGGTAGTAGTGCGATTGCTGGTGCAGTGTGGGGAACTTGGCAACTTGACCACATATTAACACCAGACCCCAACGACAAGAAAAAACAAATCATTGACCCTCGCGACCCAAAAAGAATATTAGCGGTACACGCACGAGATGTAGAAGGTCAATTGTTGAAGTTGGAGTTTGACCCAGAAAATAACAGCTTTGAACGCATTGATAAAGAAGTTTTAAAAGAAAGTCAAAAATTGCGGGACAGAATTATTAATGTCCTTCAGCTAAATCCAGAAGGTTTATCAGGTCGTTGGGTTATTGATTGTCTCGGAATGCAGGATAACAAGTATACGGTTTACAGCGAACTTAACCGTATGGAAGACAAGAAAATCATCTCTATCAAAAAATCAAATACTGACAGGCGATTAAGATTTTACCAACTAAGGAATCTTAATCACGTAGAAAAAAATATTAAGCAGCCTTGCGAAGATGGAGGGGACTCCCTCTCCCCCCTACCCCATGTATCTTTGCCTAATAATTCTTCTGAATCTACTACTGATAAAGAGATTCAAGATATTAAGCAAGAAAATAAATTTATTAAGCAAGAAAGTGAATTTATTAAGCAGGGTTCAGATATTGAGCAAAATAAGCAACCTGCTCAATATTCAAATCCCTTGCCAGAAAAGAAAAGTAGCGATTATATAGCAAAAAACCCAGACAAGGGGGGAGAGGGTGTCCTCTTTGAAGAAAACAATCATAGTACTGAGTCAAAAAAACAACACTTACAATCCCAAACCATATTTGAAACTGATGCTTACTCAAATAAATACGAAAATAAACGAGATTGGGACAATTTTAAGTATGATTCGGCTTGGGATGATGGTTCGGCTTTTCCTACATCTAGTAGTTGAAATCGCGATCGCCTTTTCTGATTATTTGATTAAGTAATCATCTAAAAGCATTCAAAACGGGATTGTAAGTTGGTGCAGAGTTTGAAAACTGTGCATACACCCCTAATAGCAAGTCAGGGTCAACTACTTGTAAACCATAAGTTTGTGCGTAAGGGTTTCTAGTTACAACTATTACGGGTTGTGCTTGGTAAATAATAACCGGGGGATTTAGACAATAAGTATTGTAGGGACTATATAACCCATGCGTACCACCATATATCCCGTGAGGATTGTTAATACTGTATAACCCGTGCGTACCACCATACAGGGAGTGAGGGTTGCTAATGGAATTGACATCATATTGGTTATTTGACAGTAAACCTAAAAACTGATTGTCACTAGCGTATAACTGTGCAACCCCGTTGACCGCGACAAGGAAATCAACAA
>JBCBPQ010000237.1:0-11382 GCA_039820645.1 Cyanobacteria bacterium J06633_8
AGCGCAGTTAGCTTTGATAATAATAAAGTCGCGTTAGAAATAGGTGTTGCGTCTATCACAGCTTGTAAACGAAGTTGGCGATCGCGCCACACCAATTCACCAGAATAAACTACAATAATTGCGAAAAGAATATATTCCAGATAAATATTGGCTGAGTGAATTAAAATATCCGTACTGGGATTGGAGTAATTAAAGGAACGAGTTCCCATCGCTGCGACAACCAAACTAATTAATCCAAATCCGGTTAATAATATAAACGCTTTGCCTCTCAAAACAGTATCGAGGTAAAACCATGTACGATGTATCCATTGTTGAAATAATATTTGTCGTGTTCCCTGTTTTAAAGAATATCCCGAATTAGAAAAATTACCCCTAGTCGGAGCATCTTGCTCCCTAATTCTTCCTCCACTTCCCCTGCTCCCCCTGCTCCCCCTGCTTCCCCTGCTCCCTCCACGGGATTCTATTACTTTCATAGAATAGCTGCGGTAACTCCAAAGCCAAAGTGCTAGAGCAATGAAAACCCATAAAATCCGATTCCAAATCAGGGTTCCCCCTAAGTTTGGCATCAAAGTATTATGTTGAAATACCGTCCAAGTCAAAGTATTTTCTTCAAAAGCATAAAATCCAAATGGATCTAACATTGCCCAAATGCGATATAGTTCAAAGTCAATAACATCAACTCCCACCATCAATAGGGAAACAAGGTAGAGCATGACTAGAACAATTGCACCCGCATAGGTAATGATAATACTGCGAGTTCTTGAAGCTAATGCGAAGGCAATTGCTGAAACTAAAAACAAATTTGGTAATACAAATAATATATAGCTAGCTGCGTATGCTTCCGGACGAAAAGCACCTAATGCAAAAGGATTTAAACCAGGAATTAAAGTACCTAAAATCATTCCTGGTATATAACTAGAAAATGCTAATAAAGTGACTAAAAAAGCGGCTAAAAACCTAGTTGTTAAATAGTTATTTTTACGAATCGGAGTAGAGAGAATTAATGATTCCATGCGATGATTAGTATCTCGCACAAAAGTTTCAGCAACAAAGGCAGAAGCTGCTAAAATTCCAAAAATGGTATACCAAATAGTGACTTGAAAAATTTGAGAAGGACTATTAACAAAAAAGAATGCGTTACCTTCACCCGCTTTGGATACAATATCGGTAAATCCAATCGCGAAGAATATGATGGTAATTAACCAAAACGTCGGACGACGTAGATGATATAAAATTTCAAAACGTAGAATCGGAAAAAATATTTTCATCACAATTATCAATATATTATTTTAACGCAGAGGAATGGGGAGGTAAGCGCAGAGGTACGCAGAGTTTTTTAATTAAAATTTTGAATAATTTCTTTTTCAAATAGTAATAAGTTGTTGATTTTTATCTAGTAAAGCAGTAAAGTAAACATCATTCAAATCCGGTTCTACAGAATGAAAATCACTATCGGGTTGAGAATTGCTCAAAACTCTAAGCCATCTTTCTCCTCGTAACATTCGAGAAGTAATAACTGTCAATTCTGATGAGTCACCCGTATCTTGATTTGATTGAATAACTTTAGTCCAAACTTTACCATTTAAATCATTAATTAAAGCCTGCGGATTACCACTGCGAATAATTTCACCCTGATTCATTATTGCTAAATTTGGACAGAGTTCGGCTACATCTTCCACAATATGAGTAGAAAGAAGCAAAACTCTATCTTGACTAATTTCTGAGAGTAAATTTTGAAATCGAATCCGCTCTGCTGGATCTAAACCTGCCGTAGGTTCATCCACAATTACTAATTTAGGAGAACCTAATAAAGCTTGAGCAATACCGAAACGCTGTCGCATTCCACCGGAAAAGGTTCCTAATTTCTGCTTTCGTTTTTCGTATAAATTCACTAATTGTAGCTGTAGTGCTACTACTTCTTTTCTTTCTCTAGCATTAATAAATCCTTTGAATACTGCTAATTGATTCAATAAATCTTCGCAGGAAACTGTGGGATAAACACCGAAGTCTTGAGGTAGATAACCCAATATACTACGAGCAGCTTGGGGATTTTTGAGAACATCTATCCCATCAAGCATTATCGAACCGGAATCAGTATCTTGTAGGGTGGCTAAAGTACGCATTAAACTTGATTTTCCCGCACCATTAGGACCGAGCAAACCAAAAATTCCGCAATCTATTTGTAGAGATATACCTCGAAGTGCTTGAATACCGTTTGCATAAGTCTTATTCAAATTTTCAATAACGAGCATTAATTTTTATCTCCATAATTGGTAAGAGGTAAGAGGTAAGAGGCAAGAGGCAAGAGGCAAAAGGCAAGAGATAAGAGGCAAGATACAAGAGGTAAGAGGAAAAGGTAAGAGGTAAGAGGTAAGAGGCAAGAGGCAAGAGGCAAGAGGCAAGAGTCAAGAGAATAATAGAATATTAAGGTGTATCTATCTCTCTCAATTTTCAAGTAGAATTCTTATAGTTATTACTATGTTATTTATATTCTTTGAAGTAGGTGGGTACAAATAAACCAAGTTATATTACAGAATATAAATTCACCTCAAACCCTTACTAATATTGCCTATTGCCTAATACCAATTACTAGTTAATTTGGTTGAAAATCTAAACAATTACTAGCATCTGTGGTTAATGCAATATAAGGATTAACAGTACATTTTAATTCTTCATAGCCAGTGTAGTAAATACAGCGATAGCAAGGAATTAAATCAATATGTTGTTTCCTTACTATCCAATATCGAACAGCTATAAAAAATTCTCGTGAAAACCAAATTAGCAAGATAAGCAAAGCTAACGGACACAGAGCAATTCCCATCATTAAGAATACATCGGCGCAATTAGAATAAGAGCTAATGTACATTTAAATTAAAGATTTTAGATAGTCAAGGGTTCCCATAGGAATTTTTTTACTCGAATCCTAGCTGCTTTTATTTTCCTTCGGGCTGATTGATTGTAATATTAACTACAAATGCAGATATAATAATCCACATCTGTAGTTAATATTTTTTTAACCTCAATCCTTGCTAATAAAGAATTTTGCCAGCAATGCATCTAAAGAAAAATTACCAGCACCATTAAGCAAGAATAACAAATAAAACAACCCATAAAGAGAAGCTGTTTCTAAAGGTGGTATTTGTAAGCCATCACCTTTTAAATGAAAATAAATTGCAACTAGCATTGTGAGAAACAATGATAAAGCACTTAATCGAGTCAACAAGCCAACAGATAACAATACTGCACCTACTATTTCAATATAAGCAGCACAGTAAGTAAAGAAAACAGGATAAGGCAAACCAATAAAAGTTACAACATTGTCCGCAAATCCTTGAACATCCGCTAGCTTATCCAAACCGTTATGAATCATTAATAAACCAGCTAGCACCCTTACTACTAGCCAAAGGCTTTGGAAACCAATATTATCTACAGAAGTAGATTGGAAAATCGTCAACAATAAAGAATTGCTAGTTTTAGTGGTTGTCATGATTTAAAAATGCTTGACTATTAGAGATACTTTGATCATGTTCCCATAATTATTGCAATTTTTTCTCAACGACTAGAAATCCGTAAAAGTTATTTAAGTGGCTCTATTAAATGCAGGATACAGTATTCAAATAGAAAAAAGAGTATAATTTAATTCAATTACACTATTAACAATTGATAACTTGTATTCTAAATCAATACTTCTCTATCGCTCTAAATAACTACCAGCTTCAGCAGTATGGAAAAAAAATCTATGAACGATTGTCGTTATTGTAGCGTTGTTTCCAAAGCCAATGGAGAAGATCCACTTGGTTCAGCAGAATATTATCATCATTGGTTTGTGTTTGAAGTACCTCGTCCTTGGGGTGATTCACTTTGGGATTATCAGCCATTAATGCATTTGATGAAGTTGTCTACTAAGCTGATTTTACAAAGAGGGATAATCATTAAGGTTGTGATGATTGCTCCGGATAAAGAATATTCAGACTCACAGCAAAATCGCGTGATTCATTATTATCGTCCCAAAGCAATGTTTACAGAGTTTGAAAAACAGGAATATCTCTTACCTAACCTTGAATTAGTAATTAATTTGTTAGATACTATCTTGTTTTCACCCAGACAGTTACATCAATTTAATCCTTATTACCAAGACACAAGACATATTCGAGATATTATCGTTTGTACTCATACTCAAATTGATTTAGCTTGTGGTCGTTTTGGTACTCCTATCTATCAAAAACTGCGTAAACATTATGCTGCAACATCTAACGGTAAATTAAGAGTTTGGCAATCATCTCATTTTAGTGGTCATCAGTTTGCTCCTACTCTAATTGATTTTCCTACAGGTAGTTTGTGGGGACATTTGGAGTTTGACACCCTCAACTCCTTGATTTTACATAGCGGAAATTTGAAGGAATTGCGTCCTTATTATAGAGGTTGGACAGGTTGGGAAAAATGGTTACAAATTGCTGAAGGTGAAATTTGGTTACAGGAAAATTGGGAATGGTTGAACTATGATAAACAAGGCTGGATTATTGATGTAGGTGGAATCGGAATTAAGAAATTTCTCTTCGCAATATTAAAATTAATTCCAGCAAAAAGAGCGCGAATTATTTGCGATCGCCTTTGTAAAGGAGCAAGTTGGGTTAAGGTTCGCATAAAATTCGCATCCCCCAATGGTATGATATCAGGAGAATATACAGCTAAAGTTGAAGAGAATGGTGAAGTTATCAGCGCCAAGGATTCAGCACCATCAAAATATGACGAATTACATTTAGAACCGGTTAAGCAATATCGGGTAACTGGTTTGAAAAGAAAGAGTAATAAATAATTATAAACAAATATAAATAATTACTTACTTTTTGCAACTGAACCATCTGGCAATATAAACAAGGAAACACGATTGATCCAAACTTGTTTGCTGTCTTGCTCGTTGATAACATCTTTGATTCTAACTGGCATAACTCCACCGGGAGGAAATGCCCACAATTCTCCGTTTCGATAAAAAGGCTCCGTATAACCATTTTGTTCGCACCATTGCTGGCATATTTCATTGATAGCTGTAGCTAAGTCTGGGTATCTCAAATTTAAATTATTGCTGGAATAATCAATCATATATAGATTACCAGCGTTTATATATTAAAACTACTAACAACTCGAATGTATTGGATGTTTAAAAAGGATGAAAACTTGTCTACAAAAGCGTCTAAACTTCTCTTGACAAAAAGAAGTAGGTTGATAGTTTCCTTCAAATTGCCAATCTCCGATAGTAGAGAAATGCCACTGCTCGTTTTGATGATTATATCCGGAAGCTTCGATCCCAATCATCCGACAATTTCGTGACAAGAGTGCTTTAGAAAAACGAACCTGTATCAAAATACATCGACAGTGCAAACCAGAATGTTGTTCTGGAAAAGAGAAACTGATGTCTATAGAGTTTGGATCGGCCATATTTTGAGTTGTGCTGTCGCTCAACCAAGGTTTAAAATCCGCAATTGCTTGATTAAACTCAGTTTTAAATATGACTTCTAAGCTGGCAATCTTACTTACAAGTTCAATAGATTTGGCTTGTTTCGCAGCGTTCATAGAAATTAATCTTAAGTTCAGTAATAATTAATTAAATATTTTTTCAATAAAAAAGCTGTATTAAGCACATCATTTAGTAATTTTTATAGTACAAATACATAATCTTAATGGTCAAATTCTTATTTCATAAATTATAAGCTACAACCGGGAAAACACACCTTTACTAGATTTGAAAGGGATTTGAGATGTTCATAATACCGCAAATTCCGATAAAAAGCACTTTATCTGTACTTCGATCTTAAGAAAATATCATCTCATAGTTGATGAATATATATGACAAAAATTTTAGTTGACAAAAACAATTTATTGATATTTAATAGCAATAAGCTCAATTTATCCTCTCAAGTAAACAAATCACATGGTATTCTTATTCCTCCAATAATACGAATGACTTGACTTCCATGATGATGCAGCTAAACCAAAAAAAATACCCTACTTGAGAGTAGTTGTAGCAAACAAGCTCCAACCCGGTTTTTCCAAGGAACCGGGTTTTTCCATAGCAATCATTTTCAAGTGGCATTTATTGTAAGTAGGAGGTATTTATTGATGCAGCAAGTAGTTCCCGCTTTGCGAATCCGTTCTTATGAGGCTAGCAGTGCCTTTTATGCAAAGCTCGGTTTTAAGGAGCAGTGGAAGCACCAGTTTCAGAGAGATATGCCAATTTTTGCATCTATTGTGCGTGATGGTATGGAAATATTCCTTACCGAGCATTCCAACGACTGTCAATTCGGTGCTTTAGTTCACTTTTATGTAGAGAATGTAGATAAATGCTATGCAGAATTCCAAAAAATCGGAGTTCTAATTAAGAAGGCACCAAGTAACTCCTTAAGTCCTGAAATCCGCGATATGCTCGTGGTAGATCTTGATGGAAATCGGTTGAGTTTTATTACTGTTTCACAGTAGTTTGTCTCGTAAAAATGACGAGATGGGTTTGCCCTGGGGCTACGTATTTTGAATTTTTACTTAGTTAGTTCTTATTTTCGATTTACTGAATATAACTCTTTAACGGATTGGCGGCAAAGAACAATCAGCGTAAAGACTCCAAGAATTGTGCCATATGGCGTAAAAAGGCAGAGAAAACAAGCTGTTACAAAAGAAAACCAATATCTCTTGTGAAGTTTGAGAAATCTCCCTGATAAAATAGTAGCAATAGCAATCGCTTTTCCTAAGATAAATGCTACGACACTCATAACAGCAACATAATATTTAAAATCTGGAGAGAATAACTCCCCTGATGATTCTATTGTAGAAGGCTCAATTGAATGAAGAAAAACGATTCCACTAATGAGTTGAGCCAAGGAAAAGAAAATAAGAATTCCTCCCACTACATAATGAAATATTGACAACAATTTTAGGTGTTTTATATCTGTATTGCTATTCATTTGATTGAGGTTAAATTTCAATTAAGATAATGTATTTACATACTTTCAGTCGTAATAATGTTGAGAGAGTTGAGAGATTGTGTTCTAAAATGATGAATTCTCGCGGCAGCACAAAATGTAAACCTTGAGAATGAAATAGTCGTGAAACTAAGCATATATATTTACAGTCTCATATATTGCTAAAAATATTAAAGTATTCTCAATACATTCAAAAATAAAAAACATTACTAAGGTATAACTTGTAATTTTTACTATTTACTGCTCTAGCTTACCATCTTCCATATGAACAATCCGGTCGGCGATATCTAGAATTCGGTTATCGTGGGTGACGAGCAACACAGAACAACCTTCTTCTTTGGCAAGTTTTTGAATTAAATCAACTACATCCCGACCTGTTTTACTATCAAGTGAAGCAGTTGGTTCGTCAGCTAATACAAGTTTTGGTTGAGCAACCAAAGCACGTGCGATCGCCACCCGTTGTTTTTGTCCTCCCGATAACTTTTCTGGGTAGGAATCAATAAAATCAGCTAATCCCACTGCTGATAAAATCGCTTCAGCTCGTTTGCGATATTCCCATGTCGGAATATCTGAATGCAATTTGAGAGACATTCGCACGTTACCGTAAGCACTCAAGCATTTAAGTAAATTATGATGTTGAAATATAAAACCAATATTGTTTCTAAGTTTAGTTAACTTTCCTTTAGAAATACCTTGTAATTGTTGACCGAGAATTTTTAAACTACCATCCTGTAGCGTTCGCAATCCACCAATCAAAGATAATAAAGTTGTTTTACCGCTACCAGAAGGACCAGTTAAAATACATATTTCACCTGGATTAATATTTAAATTAATATCAATTAATACTGCTTTGCGTAAATTACCTTTACCAAAAGCGTGGTTTAAATTTGAGATAGCGACAGTTGGATTCATGTCAGTTAACAGTGAGCAGTGAGGAGTGAACAGTGAGCAGTGAGCAGTTAACAGTGAGCAGTGAGCAGTTAACAGTGAGCAGTTAACAGTGAGCAGTTAACAGTGAGCAGTGAGCAGTGAATAAGGACTAATTTATAATTTTTGATTTATAATTTTTGATAGATATAATTATAATTTTATAGTTGATAAACCAATTGAAAAATATTAATTAATAACTGATAACTGATAACTGACAACTGTTCACTGTTAACTGTTCACTGTTCACTGATTAAAAAATATCCGCTGGGTCGGCTGAACGGAGTTTGTTGGAAGCGATGGTACCGGAAACAGCGCACATGACTACAGTTAAAATGAAAACTTGTATGGCAACACTCGTCTTCATTGCCAAAGGAATTTTTGTTAAGTTAACTAATAGTTGATAAAGACCTAATGATGCAATATAACCGGGTATAAAACCCATTATCGCTAGAATAACAGCTTCTTGAATTATTACGAATAATAAGTATTTATCGCTATAACCCATTGCTTTTAGAGTTGCGTATTCTGAAATATGGTCGTTGATATCGGAATAAAGAACTTGATAAACGATAATTACTCCCACAAAAAAACCAACAGCAGTACCAAATCTTAAAACAATTCCATTGGGTTCCGATGATTCAAATTTATGTTCTCTGGCAATTAATTCTTCACGGGTATGTATTTCTATATCTGAGGGAAGAATTGCTCTTATTTTTGCTTTGACTGTATTAATATCAGCGTCTGTTTTTAAATGAATTAAACCGATATTAATTTGTTTGAGAACTTCATCTCCGCGACGTTGAGAATAAGTCCAATCACTCATCACCACGTTTCCGTTAGTAAATAAAGTGCTGCCCATGCTGAAAAGTCCAACTATATCAGTTCGATGATTATCGACTAAAGTTGTGACTTTTCTTTGTTGATTAAATATTGCTGGAACATCACCCAAAGAAGCTTGAGATAAGTTATCATACAATACCGATGATGGTATTTTTAATTTATCGATTTGTTGTTGAACATCTGGTAAATTTAGAACATTTTTTTTCGCAGGATTAAAAGCGATAATCCTAACTTGTTTTCCAAAACGCTCCATTGTTTTGAGCGAAGAATCATCTTGATTATTTTCTAATAAAAATTCTGGATTTAACCATTCACCCGTACCAAGATAGACAGAATTAGCATCAGCTATACCATCTACAGCAGAAGCTTGATACAGATAAGCACGAGGAAAAGAAGTATTCCATCTTAATGTAGGGCTAAATGAAGAAACTAAGAATAAATCCCCTCCCAAACTTTCATGTAATTTAGTTGTTCCCTCAGTAAGCATTTTTAACAATCCTACCTGAGTGAACATCAAGATATTGGCAAAACAAACCCCCGTAGTCGCAACTAGTAAACGTACCTTTTGGTGTGATAATTGCGACCAAGCTAAAGGAGTTTCAAAGTGTAATCTTTTTAGAAATGGAATTTTCATAAAATGGTTAGTGGTTAGTAGTTAGGAGTTAGAAGTGTAGAGACGTAGCACTGCTACGTCTTTACAGGAGTTAGCAATTATTCTTAATCTCCCCCCTCTCCCCCCTCTACCTCCTCTACCCCCTCTAGCTCCTCTTGCCCGCTTGTCTCAATTTCCACGCGAACTTGCATACCCGTTAAGCTAGCGACTGTCGGACTATCTTCTGGATCGATACGAATTTTTACTTCTACTACACGAGCGTTAACGTCGGTAGTAGGATTAATCTGACCTTGACTAATTCGAGTTTTACCTATTTGTAAGCCAATTTTTTGGACTTCTCCGGTGATTTCACCTTGAAAACCGCCATATTCGCTATTGATTATTCCTCTTTGTCCTGTTTTTACTTTCAATATGTCACTTTCATAGACTTCAGCAAGTACATACATTTGCTTTGTCTGTCCAAGTTCTGCAATTCCTGCTTCTGTATTTACCTGTTCTCCAACACGAGTATTGATTCTAAGGATTTGTCCTGCAATAGGTACTTTTACTTGGGTGTCTTCTAGTTCTGCTTTGCGTTGTTCAACCTGGATTAATGCTTGTTCTAATTCTGAAGAAGCTATGTCTACATCTACTGGACGAACTTCCTTTATTTGCTGTAAATGAGCTTTTTCTCTGGCTAATTGCGCTTCTAGTACAGATTTCGTATTATTCAAATTGGCTTGAGATTGTGCAAAAATTGCACGAGCTCGTTCAAATTCTTCCCTTGCGTTATCCAGTTGAGATTTACTGATTGCTCCTTGCTCTTGTAAAGACTGATTGCGCTTATATTTTATTTCAGCATTAGTGAGTGCTGCTTTTTTTTCAGTAATAGCAGCAGCTTTTTCCTGAATTTCAGTAACTAATCTTGCTTCTAATTCTGAAATTTTTGCTTGCTGGGCTAATATTTCCCCTTCTTTAAAATCTCCTTGCTGGATTTTGAATAATTGAGAGCGTTTTATCGCAACATTAGCCATTGCACTTCGCAATTGTTGTTCTACTCTCTCTCTACCCTGCAAAACCGCAATTACCTGATTAGCTTCAACAAAGTCACCTTCCTGTACTAAAATTTGATTGACGCGACTGTCACGAGCATTTACTACGGAAATTTTAATAACTTCCCCTTGAGGAACTATTTTTCCTAAAGCTACTACTCGGTTATTAGTAACAAGCTTGACTTCTTCAACTGGTACTAATTCTTTTTCTTGATTCTTTTTTTCTGGATTCGTTTTTTCTGCTTTCTCAGAATTACAAGCCGTACATAAACCTAAAAGAGCGAGAATTGCTACTAATTTAACGTACTTTCGGACCAGAATAGATAGCTGATGACAAGCTCTATGTTGTGTCTGAAGCATAATTTTAAGTCAATAAATAGCTGGGAATTCTCGTTCATTCAATGGTGATAAATTTGTATATTGGATGACAAACTCATCAATTCAGCCCGAATCATATAGTTTATGCAGGATTAATTGTATTTATAAGAGTTACTTACAATTCAATGAATCAGATTAATTTTGAAATACTGATTATTTGCAAAAGTAATTATTACAAGGGATTTATTTAATTTACAATCTTGCAAATCAGAAATATTAAAATTAGTTGAAAATATATTTAAATATATAAATTTAAGAAAAGAGAAAGGGAATATTTTTTAAATAAATTTAAAACTTATTCCTTATCTCATAAGATAGGTTTGTTAAGAAAAATACATATGAAAAAAATGCAAAATTGATTTTTCCTATGTTTCGTTATTATTGCACAATTACTGCTACTAAAACACCTGACTTAGATTACCAATTCAGAAAAAGTTTGGTTTTTCAATGTTAGAGGATGTTTGGGAAGTCATAAATACAACCACAAATTTTTAGATCCCCCTAAATCCACGAGTCTTGCTACTTGTCTGGGATCCCGTTCGGGTTCAACTCTTTGCTTTTGCCGGGGATCACGTCCTGATATTGTGTTTCTCAGACCTAATCTTTGGCTCAACTTATA
>JBCBPQ010000238.1:0-11194 GCA_039820645.1 Cyanobacteria bacterium J06633_8
CCGGAACCAGCATCGGCACTCCCGAATTTGTTGCACCAGAACAGTCAAGAGGAAAAGCTCTTTATAGCAGCGATTTATATAGTTTAGGAACAACCTGCATTTATTTATTAACTGGAGTTTCCCCCTTTGAACTATTTGATATTTCCGAATATACCTGGGTATGGCGGCAGTATTTAATTGACAATACAGTTAGCGATAAACTTGGTTATGTTTTAGATAAACTTATTGAAAATGCTACCAGCCGTCGGTATCAATCTGCAACTGAAATATTAAAAGTAATTAATCCTCTACAAACAACTTATACAAATAAAAGTCAATTACCAAATCAAAACTTGCCAATAAAATTAACAAACAAAAATCAAAATAACAAAGTAGTTGCTGTTCAAAACAAACAATATGTAAATATTGCAAAAATACCAAGCCCTTCAAATGATAAAAAATTAAATTATACTTGGAAATGTATTGACACACTTAATCATCATGCCGCTTCCATAAGTTCTATTGCTATTAGCCCCGATGGTAAAATTCTTGCTAGCGGTAGCTCTTATTGTGCGATAAAACTATGGAATATCAATACTAATAAATCAATTCAGACTCTTTGCTCTGACAACGCGATTAATACTGTTGCTTTTAGTCCAAATGGTTTATACATTGCCAGTGGTGATTCGGCAAACAATATTATAATTTGGGATCGAAGTTCAAGTATAAAAATAAAAGCACATACGGGTTTGTTTGCTGGAGTTAGTTCCGTAACTTTTAGCCCTGACGGTCAAATTCTTGTTAGTGCTGGTAGTGACAAAACGGTAAAATTGTGGGATGTAAATTCAGAAAAGATTATTAAGACTCTTCAAGGGCATGATAGCCGCGTGTGTAGCGTTGCTATTAGCCCCGATGGAAAATTAATTGCTAGCGGTAGCACTGATAGAAGAGCTATAGTCTGGGATTTAAATACTGGTAAACTACTTCATACTTTTTATCATACTGATGTATTAGCAGCGGTTAGATGCGTTGCTTTTAGCTCTGATGGAAGATTTCTTTCTACTGGTAGTGAAGACTGTACTATCAAGCTTTGGAAAATAACATCAGGAGAAGAAGTTTGTACTCTTCAACGTAATTCTTCAGGTATTAGATACGTTACTTTTAGTCCTAATGGAAAGATTCTCGCTAGTAGTAGTGACGGTAATGATATTAAATTGTGGAATGTAAATACAAAACAGGAAATATATACCTTAAAAGGACATTCAGCTAAAGTTAATTCCATTGTTTTTAGCCCCGACGGAAAAACTTTATATAGCGGTAGCGACGATAAAACTATCAAAATTTGGCGATGCCAACAAATAAACTAGCTTTTACACCCTCTCCTAATACTGCTCAGTTAAAGGGAGATCCTCCCTAGCCCTCCTTTTTAAGGAGGGAATGGGCGATTTGAAAATAGGCTTTAATTCCTTAATCGAGTATGCACCCTCTCCTTGACAAGGAGAGGGCTGGGGTGAGGTAAACCAGGCATTACCGTTAACCACAAGCAAATCCTGGGAATACTCAGTATATATCTCCTCAATGATTCCCAATATGAGCTATTGCCTAAACCCCCATTGTCAACAACCCCAAAATCAAAAGAATGCTAACAGTTGTCTGAATTGTGGTACTCAACTACTTTTAAAACAACGTTACCGTGCCATCAAACCAATCGGGCAAGGTGGTTTTGGCAGAACTTTCTTAGCTGTAGATGAAAGCAAACTTTTGAAACCACCCTGCGTCATCAAACAGTTTCTTCTTCAAGCACAAGGTGCCGATAACACTCAAAAAGCTGCTGAATTATTTCAACAAGAAGCCTTAAGATTAAGCAACTTAGGCAAACACAATCAAATACCCAATTTCTTAGAATATCTAATTCAAGAAGAACATCAATATTTAGTACAAGAATATATTCATGGATATGACTTAGCACAGATATTAAAAGAACAAGGCACTTTTAAAGAAGCCCAAATTTGGGAATTATTAAATAGTTTGTTGCCCGTACTTGAGTTTATTCATCGACATGATGTTATTCACAGAGATATTAAACCGCAAAATATTATTCGCAGTCAAAACGGAAAATTATATTTAGTAGATTTTGGTGCTGCAAAAGTTGTCACTGGAACCGCAATATTGCAAACCGGAACCAGCATCGGCACTCCCGAATTTGTTGCACCAGAACAGTCAAGAGGAAAAGCTCTTTATAGCAGCGATTTATATAGTTTAGGAACAACCTGCATTTATTTATTGACTGCTGTTTCTCCTTTTGACTTATTTGATATTTATGAAAATAATTGGGTATGGCGACAGTATTTAGTTGATAATACAGTTAGCGATAAACTTGGTTATGTTTTAGATAAACTTATTGAAAATGCAATTAGTCGCCGCTATCAATCCGTAGGTGAAGTCTTAGAAGATATTAATAATTACAATTCAATATCATTTAGCAATAACGAACCTGAAATTTTTACTCATCAAGAAGAAAAATCAACTGTTACAACAATTAAAAAAAATAATTATTATTCTTGGCAATGTGTTAATACTTTAACCAATAAGAGAGACTCAATTAATTCTATTGCTGTTACTCCCGATGGTAATATTCTTGCTAGTGGCAGCTATTGTTGGAATGTAAAATTATGGGAAATCAAAACTGGTGAATTACTTCATACTATTAACTGCGATTATCCAATGAATGCTGTTGCTTTTAGCCCTGATGGGTTGATTCTTGCGAGCGCTGATTCTGGGAAGTGTATCAGAATTTGGAATGCAAGCTCGAATAAAAAAAATCTAATAGTAAAAGCTCATAAGGGTTTATTTGGAGAAGTTAATTCTTTAAGTTTTAGCCCGGATAGTCGAATTATTGCTAGTGCTGGGAGTGATAAAACAGTAAAATTATGGGATGTAAATACGGGGGAAGAAATTCGTACTCTTATAGGTCATAAAAAATCGGTAAATAGTGTTGCTATCAGTCCAAATGGAAAATTTATTATTAGCGGTAGCGGTGACGGAACTGCAATACTTTGGGACTTAAATATGGGTACATTAGTTAATACTCTTAATACTAATGCTAAAGTTAATTCTGTCGCTTTTAGCCCTAATGGAAATATTATTGCAACTGGTAGCGACCACTATATTATTAAGCTTTGGCAAGTAAGTAACGGAAAAAAAAATTATACTATTGATTCCGATAACTGGATTAACGACGGTGTTTATAGTGCTATTTCCGTTAAATGCGTTACTTTTAGTCCTAATGGGGAGATTCTTGCTACTAGTAGTTATAACAACGATATCAAATTATGGGATGTAAATACAAAACAGGAAATATGTACTTTAAAAGGACATTCAGCTAAAGTTAATTCCCTTGTTTTTAGCCCCGACGGAAAAACTTTATTTAGCGGTAGCGACGATAAAACTATTAAAATGTGGCGATGCCAACAAATAAAGTAGCTTTTACACCCTCTCCTTCACAAGGAGAGGGCTGGGGTGAGGTAAACCAGGAATTATAATTAACCACAAGCAAATCCAGGGAATACTCAGTATATATTTAGTCAATGATTCCCACTATGAGTTATTGCCTAAACCCCCATAATTTTTAAACCAATTACCAATTACCAATTACCCCTTACTAATCTCCCCAGGAAAGCCACTCTCTCGCAGCTTTTTCGGCAGCTTCAGGAGTATAGTAAAGCTTCCTTTCACCAAAAACTTCTCCACCTGAACTTATGACTCTAAATTGCCATTCCATTTCTTCAGTGTGAAAAACCAATAACGTTAGATTTTCAAAGCCAACAACTGAATGAACGATTGTTTTGTTCATAATCTTGAAGAATGAATTCGGCTGGGTATTGCAATTCTTTCAATTACAGACTTTTTTATACACCGCAGGTAAATAATTATCAAGTTATTTCTATACTTTTTATCAGTCAACAGTCAACAGTACCATGACAGTTAGCAGTACCATGACAGTTAGCAGTCAGCAGTCAGCAGTTAGCAGTCAGCAGTTAGCAGTTACCAATCAAGGAACTAATCAATCGCTTATTCCCTGTTTCCTGTATAAATCTTGTTATTAAAACATACTCATAAATTATTCACTGCTCACTGTTAACTGTTCACTGTTCACTGTTAACTGTTCACTGTTAACTGTTCACTGTTAACTGTTCACTGTTCACTGAATTTCCTTAACATTCTCCAAAACCTGGTTATACAATTGCTGATTATCTTGCTCTTGAAAAATTTCTGCTGCTCGCTGCAAATCCGCTAACCCAATATCTTTATCTCCTAATTCCACGCGAGCGTTTCCCCGATTATTATAAGCAGCACCAAAGTTGGGATTGAGTTGAATGGCTTTATCGTAATCAGCAACTGCTCCTTCTTTGTCTCCTTGAGCGGCGCGAGCATTTCCTCGATTATTATAAGCAACAGCATAGTTCGGTTTGAGGCGAATTGCTTCGGTGTAATCGGCTATAGCTTCGTTTCTATCTCCATTAGCTGCGCGAGCATTGCCACGATTGTTGTATGCTTCGGCGTAATTTGGTTTTAATTCAATAGCTTTATCGTAATCAGCAACTGCACCGTTAACATCACCTTGAGCAGCCCGAGCATTGCCGCGATTGTTGTAAGCTTGAGCGTTGTTTGGTGCAATGCTAAGCGCCTGATTATAGTCAGCGATCGCACCTTGCCTGTCTCCGGTATCGAACTGTGCTAATCCGCGCCCATTATAGGCTAGAACGTTTTCTGGTTCCAGACTTATAGCTTTTGTATATGCAGTGATGGCACCCTGGGTATCACCCTGAATATGCTTGTACTGCCCCTGAGCGTAAAATTCTTTCGCTGTCGATGGATTCGCTACTGGAGTCGCTACGGGGCTAACTCCTATTTCCGTTACCAATACGTCTTTATCGTTGCTGCACGAAACAGTTACAGTTGCGATAAATCCACTCAACAAGGCTACACCAAATCTTTTGGGAACTCCTGTCAAATTTTGCTCAAACAACCACTGTTTCATAATTCACTGTTTATCAAAACACCCACAACTTTGACATTCCTACAACAAAAATTCATTTTTCTTTACTTTCTCTAGCCTGCAACTCCTTTTTGGTTATACTGACTATTTTTGCACGTTTAATATAACTAATTTGTTTACATTTTACCTTTTATTCTTCACTTTCTCCCTGTTTAGAAGTTAACCTTAAGCTGTTAGTTTTAGAAACATCTACAGCAAGTTGCTGTAGGTTATCTCCTAAATTCTTTTGGATATCCTTAGTTAAAGTAATATCAAAATCTAAATCTACATTTTCAGTCTCTACTAGCCGTACCAGTTCGGAAAATGGCACTTTAGTTGTTGTGCGCTCATAACTATTAAGTTTAAAATCTGGAGTTTCAGATAAATTTTGAGCTAGCATGGCTTGTTTAATCCGTTCCTGTAAATGCTCAAACTCCGATTTTAATAACTTCCATTGTTGCTCCAATTCAACATATTTTACACCAAGCAAAGTTAAATCTTCTGTTGCAGCATCAAAGTTTATCTTTTGAGTTAATTTTAATAAACGTGAGTGAACTTGAGCGAGAATAATGCAGTCAAGATAAGCATATTCTATTTGTTCTTCACTCAAAGGTCTAATTCCCCAATCACTGCTTTGCTGCTGTTTATCAATGTCTTGGAAATGGCAAAGCGTCATAGCTAAAGTTTTTAATTGATAATTAGGTAAAGGTAAAACATAGTAAGGTATCTGTTTCGCCATCTCTAAAGTGCAGGTGACATTTTTAGCTTTCTTTTTACCTAAAAATCTTAAATCGTATTTAGCATTGTGAAATACTTTTTCTATTGAGGAATTTACCATAATTTTATCTATAAACTCGGTCACAATTTCTGGTTGTTCGAGTACATCTAAAATATAGACACTTTCCCCAGTTAAATCCGTACTATCATCCAAAACTTGAATAAGTGATAGTCTAGGATTGCGAGTATCGTAATCGGCAACTTCCGTATCTAACCAAAGAGTTTGAGCGTGAGTATATTTAGCAACGATAGAACGAATTTCTTCACCGGATTTTAGGTAAGGCATTGAGCAATATTCCCTAAAAAAAATTGGGTCAAAGTAACCAAGTTACAATTTCCCAACTTAACATTTTGTATGTAATTTATTTGTAGTGCTGTATCTGTTTACTCTCAGTAATTAGTATAATTTTATTTTTTTAAACTTAGCTATACAAAAATTGTGTATTAAAAAATAGCTATTTGTATTATGAAAGTTCGCTGTAAATATACCTTGCCATAATAGTTATTATTATCAACCCGGCTTTCACCAAAACCAAGTCATTTATAAAATAAACTCTAAATCTTAAAAATATTTTTATAGTTAACTATTTATTATTGGTAATGCCCAATGCCCAAGTCCCAATGTCCAAACACTTAAGAATCGCGAATAGCATTCGACTTAGCTAAATTTTGAGCTTCAGTTTGCATGATTTGAATATCCGATGGAGTCCATAACCGTGGTTTTTGACAATGATGAGCGATTAGTAAGCCCCATAAACCTTTAGCAGTTAAAATAGGTGCAACTAAATTCGCACGAACTTTTAAATCGCGTAAAAAATCGCGGTGGCAATCAGCAATTGGTTCTGACTCAATATCCTCAATTGCATTTACTCTTCCCTGTAGATACAACTTGGCGTACCCATCATTAAAACACTCATCAGGGCCAGTAGAACCGAGAATAGAAAATTCTTCAGCACTCAAAGCTTCAAAAGTAACTTGCCCATCCCACTGAGAATAAAAATAATACAGAACTACCCTATCAACATTAAATGTATCTCGTAAGCGAGATGTAGTTTCAGTAATTAAAGTATCCCGTTCAATTGTCTCAGTTAACCGATTTAGTATCTTTTTAAGACCACGGTCAAAATTTTGATTAGAATTCTGTACCACCGTTCCAATATCACAGTTGACTAATAATTATCTTTAATTATGTTACCAACCACTTTTACAAATGCTTTATTAAGTAATACTCTTTTAAGCTTAGAAAAATATCTAATCAAGAATGGGCATTGGGAATTGGGAATGGGGCATCGGGCATTGGGCATTGGGCATTGGGGATGGGGCATAGGGCATTGGGCATTTGGCATTGGGCATTGGGCATCGGAAGATGCAGAGGGGGTAGAGAGTTATTAATTGCTAATTGCGACTTCTAACTGTCATGGTACTGCTCACTGGGAATTGGTAATAATTATTCTCCCCCTCTTCCCCCTCTCCCCACTCTCATCCCTCTCCCCCCTCTCCCCCCTCATCCCCCTCGTAATGGTAATAGAATAAACAAGATAATTGCATCTATTCACCAAGAAGGTACTTACCTATGACGACTTCTGAAATCCGCTTTTTGATGTGTGCCCCGGAACATTATGATGTAGATTACGTAATTAATCCTTGGATGGAAGGGAATATTCACAAGTCATCTCAAGAGCGTGCTGTACAACAATGGCAGAAACTACATCACGTACTTAAAGAACACGCCATTGTTGATTTGGTGAAACCTCATAAAGGTGTCCCCGATATGGTTTTTACCGCCAATGCTGGTTTAGTTTTGGGTAACAATGTGGTTTTAAGTCGCTTTTTACATAAAGAGCGTCAAGGAGAGGAGCCTTACTTTAAAGCATGGTTTGAAGAAAATGGCTTTACTGTTTATGAATTACCCAAAGATTTACCTTTTGAAGGTGCCGGTGATGCACTTTTAGATCGAGAAGGGCGCTGGTTATGGGCTGGTTATGGTTTTCGTTCGGAATTGGATTCTCATCCTTATTTGGCAAAATGGCTGGATATTGAAGTATTATCCTTACGACTAACTGACGAACGTTTTTATCACCTTGATACTTGCTTTTGCCCTTTAGCTAACGGCTATTTACTTTACTACCCCGAAGCTTTTGACTCCTATTCCAACCGCTTGATTGAAATGCGTGTGGCACCGGAAAAACGCATTGCCATAGAAGAAGCCGATGCAGTTAATTTTGCTTGCAATACGGTGAATGTGGAAAATATTGTAGTCATGAACAAAGCTTCCGATTCGCTTAAAGCACGTTTAGCCAAAGTTGGTTTTGAGGTGATTGAAACTCCACTTACCGAATTCCTCAAAGCAGGTGGTGCCGCTAAATGTTTAACATTGCGAGTAACCGAACCTGTATTGGAAGATGTACATGCTAATTCCCAGGTAGAAAGTCAAGTTGTCCGCATGGAAGGACATTTATTAGACTCCGGTTTAATTAACCGTGCTTTGGACTTAATTGTAGATAATGGCGGAAGTTTTAAAGTTCAAAATTTCCTTTTGGGAGAACAGCGTCAAAGTACTTCTGCTGCTGAGGTGAAAGTTACCGCTCCTTCCCACGAGGTGATGGAAAGCATTGTATCCCATCTAATTGACTTGGGTGCGGTGAACTTACCAGAAGACGAGCGAGACGCTAAACTCGAACCTGCGCTTAAAAACGGAGTGGCACCGGATGATTTTTACGTTAGTACCATTTATCCTACCGAAATTCGGATTAAAGGCAAATGGGTAAAAGTCGAATCGCAACGTATGGATGGTTCAATCGCGATTACCGAAACCCCCCAAGGATTTACTGCTCGGTGTAAACTAGTGCGCGATTTAGAAGCAGGAGAAAAAGTCGTTGTAGACGTACAAGGTATCCGCACCATCCGTAAAACCGAATCGCGGGAAAAACGCAATACAGAAGAATTCAGCTTTATGTCTGCCGGTATTTCCAGCGAGCGTCGCGTAGAATTAATTGTGGAACAAGTCGCTTGGGAATTACGTAAAATACGCGATTCCGGTGGTAAAGTTATTGTAACAGCCGGACCAGTAGTTATACATACCGGCGGTGCCGAACATTTATCGCAGTTAATTAAAGAAGGTTACGTACAGGCATTATTAGGTGGCAACGCGATCGCGGTTCACGACATCGAACAATCCCTCATGGGAACATCATTGGGTGTAGACATGAAGCGGGGAGTTTCAGTACGTGGAGGGCATCGCCACCACCTCAAAGCAATTAACAGCGTTCGCCGTCATGGCAGTATTGCTAAAGCGGTACAAGCGGGAATGATTCAAAGAGGCGTAATGTACGAATGTGTTAAAAACAATGTGCCTTTTGCTTTAGCCGGTTCGATTCGAGATGACGGTCCGTTACCCGATACTCAAATGGATTTAATTAAAGCACAGGAAGAATACGCAGAATTACTTAAAGGAGCGGATATGATTTTGATGCTTTCCACCATGCTGCATTCCATAGGAGTCGGTAATATGACCCCTGCGGGAGTGAAAATGGTATGCGTCGATATCAGCCCAGCAGTAGTAACAAAATTGAGCGATAGAGGTTCAGTAGAATCAATTGGTGTAGTTACAGATGTAGGATTATTTTTAAGTTTGTTAGTACAGCAACTTGATAAATTAACCAGTCCTTATACCGCACAAGTTGGTTAAATAACCGATGTAGAGACGTAGCACTGCTACGTCTCCCCAATTAAGGATAAAAATCCCAGAAACCACAGATAAAAACAACTTTCATCAAATGCAACTAACAATCCACAATAAGCAACTACAAATCAACCCCGCAAGCTTTATCGCCGATTTTCTATTAACAGGAATGGTAATTGGGCCGATAGCCGCTCCTTTTTTAGCTGCATCAGGGTTGCCAATTTTACCTCAAATCGCCAACATAATTTATTTTATGGGTCATCATGTCTGCCCTCAACCTCAAATGGGAGTAGAATTAGCATCACCGTTCCTTATGGCTGTATGTATGCGTTGTTACGGTACCGTCACGGGTTTATTAGCCACAAGATTACTGCATATTGCTGATGGTGGAAAAGCTTTTTACTGGCTGCATCAATACGGTTGGAATGGTGCAGCACTAGCTAGCGTATTAATGATGGCTTATCCCTTAGAAATGGCAGGGCAAATTTTAGGCTGGTGGAGTTTTCACAATTTGATTGTCATACCCTTTGGCTTAACTACAGGTTTAGCTTGGGGGTTATTTACAATGCCGATTTTCCACGGTTCGCCAAATCTAAAATCTTCCATCCAGACATAAATTTTAGCAAAATTAAGGTTCGTAGTTGCGCTTCAGCGCCAAATATTTAGGGGGAGACAGCGCAACTACGAACCCTATATATAACGCGGAAGCCAAAAAATTATCGTATGTTTAAATGTTAGTCAAATGCTCAATCAAAGCTTTGATATAAATTCGATGATTATATCTTTCATGCACTAATTGATAACCCTTTCGGGCTAATGCTTTACTCTGTTTAGCACTTTTCAACAGAGTACCAATTGCTTGACGTAAGCCTTGCCAATCACCTGGATTGACACCTAAAACTGCTTTTGCATCAACTAATTCCTGGATAATTCCTGGCGAGCGAGTGATGATTACCGGTTTGCGGCAAGCAAGGGCTTCAAATAGAGTAGATAAACCTGCTTGGTAATTGTTTTCATACAGAGCGATCGCCACAATGTCAGCATGTTGGTAAAGCTGCACTAAGGAATTCCAATCATAATAGCGGTAAGACATATTTGCTGGAATTACTTCCGGAAAAGTCTGAGAATTTACAGTTTTAACCGGAGATGCAGCACTAATTTTCACATCAACATCAAGAGATTCTGTTGCTCTTGCCAAAGTTTGATAATCTCGTTGCTCTAAACCGCCACTAACAATTAAGGGACGCAATCTTTGTGGTAAAGCAAGTTTCGGAGTAAAGAATGATGTATCTGTAGGTTGATAAGGAAACCAGCAGACTCGCTGTTTGGGTAAACCCAGATAATCTCGTAAGAAATCGACTTGTTCTGGATTAGCTGTCATAAACAAATCGACTTTTTTTCTGATTTCAAACAGCTTTAAAGCCAAGCGCCCTCGTACTCTGTTGAGATTATGTGTAAACACAACTACCTTTGGTCCTTTGTTTCTGCCTCCACATAGTGCTGCTATTGGTAATCCTACAGTCTCATCAGCACAAAATATGACATCATTAGTTCCTAATTTAGAAGATAAACTGTGGGCTAAATTCCAGTGTTTTCTACATCCGATGATACTTTCACATATCAAATGCATAGGTATCAAAAAGTTACTATTTGCCTGATGTATTGTTGCATTTAAACGCCGACTAACATCAAATATCACATGAGCCGGACATTTTCCA
>JBCBPQ010000239.1:0-11193 GCA_039820645.1 Cyanobacteria bacterium J06633_8
TAATCAAATTTATTTAACTAATTTATTTAATTAAATATCGGTTTTGTAGAACACGAATGTCGCGACTAGAGAAAGGTCAAGTTTTTGGTGGCTGATTTGTAACTTAAATACATCATTGATTTAGATTATATAAATTATATTTTTTGTTTTCTAAGCTACAATCTTTAATCTTAATTTAGTAAATTGATTATTTCTTTTTAATCAAATTTATTTAACTAATTTATTTAATTAAATATCGGTTTTGTAGAACACGAATGTCGCGACTAAAGAAAGAGAATCAAGCTATCTTTACTAATAAGTACGTTTTCTATTAGACAGATATTTCTAAGTATTTTAACTGAAATAAAAGTATGAAAATCAAGCGTATTGAAATGCAGTCTTTTCGCGGAATTGGCGATATAGCGCTGGAATTTCAGGAAGATGAACCGAATGTAATTATTGGTATTAACGGTGTAGGTAAATCCAGTATTCTCGAATGCATTGCAATTCTTTTATCTCGTTATACAAAACCAGTTCAGTTTCCTACAACTTCAGGAAGATTATTTCAAGAAGAGGATATTTCTAGCGGAAGTGAAGAAACTCGTAATGAAATTACAGTGAAAACTTCTGAAGGAGAAGTAACTTGGTGTCTTTCTAAACAAAGAAAAAAGCGTAGTAAGACTACCGGTAGCGATTTAAGTGAGTTACGCAAGTTAATTGAAGAAACTCACGAACAATTGACAAATGATTCTGAATTTAATTTACCTGTTATTGTTCATTATGGGGTAAATCGTGCCGTACTTGAAATTCCTTTGAGAGGTCGTAAAAAGAATTCTAACGAACGGGTAAGTGCTTACGAACAATCATTAGACAGGGTACAAATAAACTTTAATAGCTTCTTCCAATGGTTTAGAAAACTGGAAGATTTAGAAAACGAACAAAGAGTGGATGATTCTAATTTTGTTAACCATCAATTAGAAGCAGTCAGACAAGCAATTTATTCTTTGATTACAGGTTTATCTAATTTAAGAATCCGTCGTTCTCCATTAAGAATGACCGTAAAAAAACAGGATAGAGAACTGAATGTTAATCAGCTATCCGATGGAGAAAAATGCTTGCTGGCAATGGTCGGAGACTTAGCTCGGAGATTAGCGATCGCCAACCCCGGACTTGAGGATCCATTATTAGGTGATGGTATCGTTTTAATCGATGAAATTGAGTTGCATTTACATCCTAGATGGCAAAGAGATATTATTCCAGCATTGAAAAAAACCTTTCCTAACTGTCAATTTATTGTCACTACTCACTCACCTCAAGTAATTAGTCATGTACATGCCGAAGGAGTCTTCATTTTAGAAAGAGATGAATCAGCAGGATTAATTATAATGGGTGCTGAAGGTTCCTACGGAAGAGACAGTAATAGCATCTTAGAAGACTTAATGGAAGTTCCCGAAAGACCTCAAAAAATCAAAGATAGCTTACAAGAATTATTCAGATTTATTGACGACGGAAATCTCGAAGGAGCTAAAGAATTACGGGAAGAATTAGCATCAGAAATTGGCGACGACGAACCGGAATTTGTTCGAGCGGATGTACTAATTCGACGTAAGGAAATTCTCAACAAATGAAACATATTGAAAAAGGTCCCGAGCCAAAAAGTTTAACTAAGTACAACAAAAAAGTAAGCGCAAATACAAAGTGGAAATCTTTCAATCGTAACGTTAAGAATGATACTTACGATGCCATACTTCACGAACAAGGTTACATTTGTTGTTACTGCGGGATTCGGATTAGTCGCAGAAAATGTCATATCGAACATTACCGACCAAAAAGCAAATATACTCATCTGACATTTGATTACAGCAACTTAATTTCATCTTGTCAGGGAGAAGACGAAAAAAGACCAACCAAACCAGTACATTGCGGACATAAAAAGGGTGGTTGGTTCGACGAAGAGTTGATGATTTCCCCTTTAGATCCTAATTGCAGCAGCTACTTCAGATATACGGGAGCAGGTGAAATTTTACCAACAGAAAACCCCGAACATCGGGAAGCTGCCGAAACTACCATCAAAATGCTAGCGTTAGATATTAATAAATTGAATAAAATGCGCCGTAAAGTAGTTGATGGCGTGATACAAGCCACTCAAGGGTTAACAGAGGAGGAGATTAAGCTGCTAGCCGAGGCTTGGTTAGAGAGAGACGGAAGCGAAAGTTATGCTCAGTTTTGGGCGACTATTGATTATGCGATGAAACAGTTTTATTAGGTTCATTTCCCGTTATTCTCATAGATGTAGAGACGCGAAATCCTTGCGTCTCTACATTGTTGGTTGGTAATTTTGTAGATAATTAAAGTCCAAACTGCCGATACACTTCACTAGCAGACCGATGTAACAAAGAATGCCGCCAAACCAAGGATTTCATATCATCGGCATAACCGCCACCAATTACACAAGCGACAGGATAACCAGCTTGTAAACAACTACTCAAAACTTGCATTTCTCGTCGGTAAATTCCCGTATCTGTTAAAGCTAATTTGCCCAATTTATCACCTATATGCGGGTCAACACCGGCATTATATAATACTAAGTCTGGTTTTACTTGTGCGAGTAAATCCGGTAAGTATTTTGCTAAAGTTTGCAAGTATGCATCGTCTTCCATGCCTTCGGGAAGAGGTACGTCTAAATCGCTTTTCTGTTTTCTACCGGGGAAGTTAACTTGACAATGCATCGAAAAGGTAAAAACGCTATCGTCGTCTTGAAAAATAAAAGCGGTACCGTCTCCTTGATGTACGTCTAAATCGACGATGAGAATTTTTTGTGCCAAGTTGAGTTTTTGAATGACACGAGTAGCGATGGCAAAATCATTAAAAATACAAAAACCACTACCGTAACTGGGGAAAGCGTGATGGGTTCCCCCTGCGGTGTTACAAGCTAAACCTTTACTTAAAGCTAGTTTTGCCGCCAAAATTGTACCACCAACTGCCGTACAAGTACGATTAACTAATTGCGGACTCCAAGGTAAACCGATGCGTCGTTGTGCTTTTTTATCTAGAGTTCCCTGTAAATAACCATTCACAAATTCCTGGGTGTGAACTAATTCAATAGTTTCTTGATTTGGTTTTTGGGGAGTATGAAATTGGTTTAAATCTGCGACACCATCAGATAATAACAATTCGTAGAGTAAACGAAATTTTGGCATCGGGAAACGATGAGCATCCGGTAATGGGGTAACGTAATCTGGATGGTAGACGATTGGTAATGACATATAAAGAGTTAGGAGTACGGAATAGCAAGTAGTTGAAGAAATTATATTAAAAGTTTTATTGTCTTCAGTCGATTAAACAGCGTTGCCGATAAACAGCATATACCCGAATACGGTTCAGTTAAGAAAATTATCTGTTGAGACAAGCAGGGGGAGCAGGGGGAGAAAATATTGCAGAGGCGGCAACTGTATTGGCATATACCTAGAAACGATATTATTTTCAGTTGCTTGCTAGGTATTTCTTTTACCTGGTTTGTACTTACTGGTTTTTTGAGAGCAATTTTAAGTTATTCGCTGAAACAACTTGAGGTGGAGATAGAGACTTTAACCATTTTATTGTTGAGGTTGATTTTACTTAAAATAAAATAAGTGATAATACGTATTTTATTTTCATTTATTATCTTATTTTGACATTTAAAAGTAGCTTAGGTTACAACCGATGGGAAACTATTTTATTTATAAAATATAAGGCTACTTGATATGGCAACCAACGATCAAAACCCAGTTACATTAACAGACGTTCAAAATCCAGTTACATTACCAGACAATGAAAACCCAGTTAAATTACCAGACGTTCAAAATCCAGTTACATTAACAGACGTTCAAAACCCAGTTACATTAACTGAAATCACTGTTGATATTGACTCCATGACTGTTGCAGAGGATAGAAATAAAACTCTTACCTATACCTTTAGTCGGGATGAGAATACTGATAGTAGTTTAACTATCAATTTTACTCTTGATGGTACGGCGAAAATTGATACAGACTTCATGATGGAAGGTGCGGAATACGATGGTGTTACAGGTACAGTTACCATTGCTACGGGAGAAACAGCAGCTACTGTTACTATTACGCCAAAGGCAGATGCTGAGATTGAATCGGATGAAAGTATTAAGTTAACTGTGTCTAATGGTGAAAACTATGTTGTTATTGATAACTCAGTAAAACTTTCAGAAAATATATTACTAGTTCGAGCAGTTGCTGACGAATTAGACAATTCTTCCGATGACAGTGTGATGAAAATGGCTGTTATCGCAAATGACGATCCGAATTTAAATGTAGATTGGGCAAAGCAGTTTGGTGGAAGTGCTTATGGTTATGAATTCCTAGCGGTAGATGATGCTGGGAATACTTATGTCACGGGAGATTTTGAGACTACAGTTACTCTTGGTGGTGACACTCTTACATCCGAAGGTAGTAGAGATATTTTTGTTGCTAAAGTCACAGAAAGTGGAGAGTTTGATTGGGCAAAGGGCTTCGGTGGTAGAACCGGTGATTCAAGTTCTGGTATTGATATAGATGATAAAGGTAACACCTATATTACCGGAGAATTTACAGGACAAATAACATTTGGTAATACAACTCCTCTTGTCACAGGTGTTAGTAGTGATGTTTTTGCTGCCAAGCTTAACGGTGATGGTAATGTAGTATGGGCAAAGGAATTTGGTAATGGTAATTCGGATAAAGCTGGAAGTATTGCTGTTGATAAAGACGGTAGCGCTTACATTACTGGAAATTTTTTAGGAGAAGTAACTTTTGGCGATAAAACCATTGATGGTGGAGAAAAAGGGCGTGTAGTTGTCAGCAAACTTGATAGCAATAGTGGTGTTGTGGTTTGGGCAGAGGAATTTGGTGCTGCTGCCAAATCTGATGAAGTTAGCGATATTGTCGTGGATAAAGAAGGTAATGCCTATCTTTTCATGACTGAACAAGATGAAAACAACGCTGAATATGCTGTTGTAACCAAGCTTGATAAAAGCGATGGTAGTGAAATTTGGACAAAGAAGTTTGGTAATAATGTAGCCCACGATAATATCGCTATTAATAAAGATAGTGTTTACATTACCGGAGAGTTTGAAGAGACATTAACTTTTGATAATGCCCCTAATCCTTTTACTGTTGAAGGTGGTGAAAATGGTGATGTATTTGTTGGCAAATTAGACAGCAGCAACGGTAATCTCCTGTGGTTGAAAGACTTTGACTCTCAAGATAAGGATGAGAATGATGTTGAATTAGAAGGTATTGCTGTAGATGATATGGGCAATACTTATGTTACCGGATATTACAAAGGTAAAAGTATGAGAGTTGATGATTTCATGCTTTACCGTGAAGTTGAGGAAACTAACGAAGATAATGCTTTTATCACTAAGTTTGACAGTGAAGGTAAGTTAAAGTGGGCGCAAAATATCGGCGGTACTGATAAAGATAATATCTCCGATATCGCTGTAAATAATGGCAAAATCTACATCGCTGGTAAGTTTTTCAATAAAGCTACTTTTGGTGATGAAAGTCTTGAAAAGATGAATGCTATAGACACTTTCCTTGTCAAATTAGAAGCAAAAAAACCAGAAATTTCTCTCGAAGTTGATTCCACGAGTATTACCGAAGGCAATAGTAATCAAATTACCTACACTTTTACTCGCAAAGGTGATACTGCGGAAGAATTAACGGTTGATTTTTCCGTCACAGGCAGCGCGGCTTTCAAGGATGATTATACTTTAACGGGTGCTGATGAGTTTAAGGATCGCAAGGGTAAAGTTACTTTCAAACCAGGAAAAGCAACTGCCATCCTTACTTTAAGTGTCACCAACGATACAAATGTTGAGGAAGATAAAACCCTAGCTTTAAGTTTGGAAAAAGGAAGCGGTTATATGCTTTCCGCAACAGATACTGAAACTACGAGGAATATAACTATTATTAGTGAAGATATAGAAACTACTCCTGGTAACGGTAACGGTAGCGGTAGCAGTAGTGGTAGCAGTAGCGGTAGCGGTAGCGGTAGCAGTAGCAGTAGCGGTAGCGGTAGCAGTAGCAGTAGTGGTAGCGGTAGTGGTAGTGGTAGTGGTAGCGGTAGCGGTAGTGGTAGTGTTACCGACGATGACAATGATGCCGACGATGAAGGAGAATTGAGCTTTACATCTAACAATAAAAACACTTTCAAATTAAAAAGTAATCTCAAAGATGGTAAATCTAAATCTTCTATCAAGTTTTCTTTCGATAGTAAAAATATTGAAGAAATCAAACAAATAGCTTTCTTCACCGTTGACGATGATGAAGCCACTATCGATGGTATTTCTCCCGATGCTGAAGGATATATTGAAGCAGCTTTAAATCGCGCCCAAACTATCTTTTCCGTATTAGGAAATGCACCTCAAGGTTTCGATTTAACTCAACTTGATAAAGTTATAGAATTTAGTAGCGATATCAAATTCCGTTTCTTGTCTGTGAAGAATGGTACCGTTGATGGAGTCAAAAAAGGCAAAGTCCAACGAGAACAAGTTGTTTTTTCTAATGCTGATTTCTTACAAGTATCTGAATTTGAGCAAAACGGCTTTGATTTAGATTTTGAAGGTGTAAAAATCAAAATGAAGCTCGATGATAAAGCTAAAAAAGCCATCGGTAGCGGATTGCAAGAAAAAATCGAAGTACTTGATTTAAGAAGCGATGAATTGAGCGGTAAACAAACAGTAAAATGTACCGTTAACCGCGAAGCTGCATATAATAACTTTGTTGGTTTTTATCAAGTTACTGATGAAAATGGTGGTATAGATACAGACGGTGATGGTACTGCTGATATATTAGTTGGAGATGCCGGTTATGCACAAGCAGCAGTACAAAACCGCATTACTAGCATCGACTTAAGCGTTGAAAATCAATCTACAGCAGAATTTACAGGAGAATTCAATGCCGGTGCAATAGTTGTACCTTTCCTCATGGTTAACGGTAATCCAGAAGCATTTGAAGACATTTTCTTCCCATTCCTCGGTGCTAATTCCGACGGTGCAGATCACGTAATGATGATTGCTGAAAATACCTTCGGATTTGAAGATTTACCTGGAGGTGGAGATACAGACTTTAACGACTTGATTGTTAAGGTTGAAGTTATGACTGTAAGTACATAAATCCGAGCAAAATAGGAGACTTAGCACAGAAGGTGGGAGGGGGAGATGGGGAGAGGGGGAGCAACTCACTGGCTGTGCTACATAGCCTCTCTCACAAACGCTTCAAATTCTTCTAAAGTTTGACTGACACCCACTACTAATGAACGCTGCATAAATCGTGGAATAATATCTATTAATTTCAAATCTGGAAAAATCAAACTATCTTGAGATTGAATATACTTTCCTTCTTGCAAAAGATTGATTCTCAACTTACCACCAGAGAAAATCCATAATTCCGGTACGGCTAAAGCTTCGTAAGCATCAACCTCAGTTTTAGACGTAACGTCGGTTTCTAATGCTAAATCCGGTGGTGGTTCTATATCCAAATCGATTCTTTGCTTGCCAATTACAGCTTGATAATTTTTGATATAAAAGCAATCATCCGGCTCAATACCTGCTGACATTCCCCGACGTTTAAAAGTGCTTGAGCCAAAAGGTTCCCATGCTTGATTCTGTATTTTTAAAAGTATTTTTACTAAATCAGCAAGTAATACTTTTGACCTTTCATGTTCTGGTAGTGGAGCCATAATTTCTAATATTTCATTAGAATATGCAATTCGGGATGTACGAAATTCCCCTAACTGTGCGAGAATTTCTTCAAAACCCTCCCAGGAAACAGGTTGTAACGTCACCTTTTGTCCTGGTTCTAACTGTAAATTAATAGAAGTTGCCAGCATAAATATTTTCCCTTAGCTAACATACCATCTTCAGATTACTAAATAACTATTTTTATCAACCCCTCAATACCCACAAACCATTACCATAATAAGAAATACTTTACTAAACTTCACAAAAACCGTGACTATCACACCGCAAGCAACAACAACCTTTGAAAAACTGTTTTGGAATTGGAAGGATTACAAAATTCAATATACCGTCATGGGTACGGGACAACCTTTAGTATTAATCCACGGTTTCGGTGCATCTATCGGACATTGGAAGAAGAATATTTCGGTGTTAGCCGACGCTGGCTATCAAGTATTTGCACTAGATTTACTAGGGTTTGGCGGTTCGGATAAAGCACAAATTGAGTATAGCGTTGATTTATGGGTGGAGTTACTCAAAGATTTTTACCAAGAACACATTAAACAGCCAGCAGTATTCATCGGTAACTCTGTAGGTGCATTAATCGGCTTAACTATAGCCGTACAGTATCCCGAAATTACCACCGGAGCAGTTTTAATCAACGCTGCGGGAGGCTTAAGCCATCGCCCTAACGAATTAAACCCAGTATTACGCTTTGTCATGGGCAGTTTTAATAAGTTAGTTAGTCATCCGATAACAGGTAAATTCGTATTTAATAATATTCGCAGAAAATCCCAGATTAAACGCACGCTTTATCAAGTGTATCGCGATCGCAATGCGGTCACAGACGAATTAGTAGATATGCTTTACGAGCCATCCTGTGACGAAGGCGCGCAACAAGTATTTGCATCAATTTTAACTGCTCCTCCTGGTGATTCCCCAGAAGAGTTATTACCAAAAGTCCAGCGTCCATTATTAGTAATTTGGGGTGCGGATGACCCCTGGACACCAATTACTGGAGCAAAAGTTTACGAACAAGCCAGAGAAAACGGTAAAGATATCAAAATAGTACCAATTTCCGGAGCAGGGCACTGCCCCCATGATGAAGTTCCCGATTTAGTGAATCCCCAGATTATTGATTGGGTAGGGGATTGGGCATAGGGGATTGGGCATAGGGGATTGGGGACATTCTTAAAGTAGTGAGTAACGAGTAACGACATATAGGAATAATGGTTGAGGGCTACCAAAGAAGAACAAATTAGTATCCTACTTGCTAGTTGCTACTCAATACTCTTAATTCTTAGCTATTTTCAATGCCCCATGCCCCATGCCCCATTCCCAATCCCCAATTACCAATTACCAATTCCCTAACTTTTAAAAGTATTACAAGTATCAATCCTACCTGTCTGAATCCCGCGTTTAAACCATTTGACGCGCTGTGCGGAACTTCCGTGAGTAAATGATTCGGGGACGACATATCCTTTAGCTTGCTTTTGCAATCTGTCGTCTCCGATACTTGCAGCAGCATTGATGGCTTCTTTAACGTCTCCTTTTTCGATAATTTGTCTTTGTCTTTGTGCGTGATGTGCCCAAATACCGGCGAAGCAGTCTGCTTGTAATTCTAATCTGACGGAAAGTTGGTTTGCTTGAACTTGGGAAACTTGATTTTGTATGTTTCTGACTCTATTGGATATTCCCATCAAATTCTGGACGTGATGTCCAACTTCATGAGCTATTACATATGCTTGAGCAAAATCTCCGGGTGCGCCAAGTTTATTTTTTAAATCTCGGAAAAAGCTTAAATCTAAATATACTTTTTGATCTGGAGGGCAGTAAAAAGGACCTACAGCAGCATTTGCATAACCACAAGCTGATTGTACTGCATTCTCAAAAAGAACTAATTTAGGTTCCCGATATTTTCTCCCCATTTTTCTAAATAAAGGGTTCCAGGTATCTTCCGTATCGGCAAGCACTACAGAAACAAATTGTCCCATTTCATCTTTAGGTTGGGAGGTTGTTTGAGTCGGAATTGAACCACCATCTCTAGGAGCAATCTGTTCAATAATGGCTGGGTCTACACCTAAAAGAACAGCAATTAAAGTAAGAATCAAACCGCCAAGCCCACCACCAACCAAACCCGGAGAAGGGCTTCTACCGCGTCTATCTTCTATATTGTCGCTTCTTCTACCAAATTCCCAACGCATAATAATTTATAATTAGTAATTTGAATTCGTAGTTTATTATACAAATGAGTTTTGATATCTATTCTTGATAAATAATAAATATTTAATATCCACTCCTAGGATCGGGGATTGATAATAATGACGGTAAACTAACTTTAGTCTTAGTTGTAGATTTTGTGTTTATAGCTAAAAAAGATAATATTAAGATTTGTTAGTAGTTGCGCTTGAGCACCTCTGATAAGAAGCGCTCAAGTACAACTACAAACATACAAATATAAAAACATGGCAGTTGAAAATTTAAACCGAAATTCTCTAAAAAAACAGCTAATTAAGCTTGTAGTTGCTTTACCATCCCAGGAAGCCATATTTCCCCAACCAGAATTAAATATAGATGAAATTATTCATAAATTAGAAGAAATTAACCCAACTCCCCAACCGTTAAATTTAGATAACCAAGCTTTACTATCTGGAAACTGGCAGCTAATATATGCCTCGAACGGAACGGTAGTTACTCGTCAAGTTGCGACTATTCCAGATTGGACGGGAATTAAAATCAAACAGGTATATCAAATCTTAAATTATTCCGATCAGGGAATCGCAACTTCTAACTGTGCCAAAATAGAATTACCTTTATTGGGAGAGTGGAAAATCCAAGCTTCGGGAATTTGGAAGCGCGAGGAAGACGAAAAAACTGCTTTGGTTAGCTTCGATGCATTTTCCTTTCAAGCAACAAAACCGTTTAATGTACCATTTCATTTACCGGAATTAAAAATCCCAGTTATCGAAAACCTCCGCAATGAAGCTGTATGGATGACTTCTTATTTAGACGAGGAAATTCGAGTCGGAAGAGGGAAGAAGGGGAATTTATTTTTATTTCAGAGAGAATAAAGGTTTTAAGGTTAAAGTTTTATTTTCGTAATTTTCCGAAATTGCTCGTAGCTGTTTGGTAGCAGTATATTAGGTGGTCATGGATTGAGTATAAATAAATTGATAAATAACTTTTTAATAAATTGCCGCAGAAATCATGTACCAGTAACCCAGCCTTTACGGTTGGGTTTTTTTTAAGCAGGACTTTTAGGGAAAGTATTGTGTTCCAGACAATAAGATCCCCCCAACCCCCCTTTTTTAAGGGGGGCTTTATCTGACAAATCAGCGGCTTTATATGTTGAAAACTCCTGACTATTGCTAATACCAAATTACCCATGCACCATCATCAACAACTAACCACTAACCACTAACCACTAACCACTAACCACTAACCACTATCCACTAACCACTAACCACTAACCACTAACAACTAA
>JBCBPQ010000240.1:0-11174 GCA_039820645.1 Cyanobacteria bacterium J06633_8
CGGTGTGGTCAGATAAGGAGTCACTTGTCATCTTCAAGGGTGGGTTATTCTCCCACATCCTCTCAAGGTTAGAAACCTTTCGGTTTCCCAGTGCCATACGTGTCGGATTCTACCCGCCTTCCTGCACTGAATCAGTCGCACCCGATTTGTTCTCACTATAGTAGAAATCCGGTTTCTTCCGTCTTAAGGTTTACTTTATAAATAACCTCTTAAATAGCCAAAAAAATCTGCCATAAGCTTTGTCTAAACCTTTTACTTACTCAAAGCTCATGGCTAATACAATTGTTGTGGCTCAAACATTATGCTTCTAGCACTTTCTCTTAACTATTCAATTGCAAAAATGAGCTGCGTTCGCGAAGCGCATGCCCTTTGGGCTTATCCCAGAAGTTTTCTTAATTTATTATGTTAAGATTGTGCGATTACAACTTTTCCACAATAACTTTTAGTTTGAAAGAATTCCTGAGCCTCCTTAATTTGATCGAGAGGAAATACTTTAGCAACTGTTGGGATCAATTTACCAAGTTCCACATAACTCACTAATCTTTTAAATACTTCTGAATCAAAGCGGGTTGCTCCAATCATTTCTAAATCTTTGTAGATTAAATCTCGCAAATTCAATTCAACCATTGGACCAGCGATGGCTCCTGAACAGACATATCTCCCTGCAACTTCTAGGCTTTCAATCAAAATCTTAAAATATTTTCCTCCCACCACATCCAAGGCAACAGTAATTTGATGGTTTGCTAAATTAGCAGCTAATTCCTCATCTTTGTCATAAACATAATCAGCTCCTAATTCCCGAACAATATTCTGTTTGCTCGCTCCGGCGATTGCAATAATTGTTGCTCCCCTAATTTTAGCCAATTTGACTGCGGCACTACCTACACCACCGGAAGCTCCTATAATTAATACCGTATCTTCTGCTGATACTCGCCCTTTCGTCAACAGATTTTCTGCAGTAGAGTATGAGCAGGGAAGCGTCGCTAATTCAACATCAGAAAGGGGTGAATTAACTGGGTAACTATTGCTAGCAGGAACTACAGCATATTCTGCAAAGCCTCCATCAATTTCACTACCAACATATCCATATTCTGCTAACTTATCGGCACGAATCAATGGATCGACAAGTACTCTTTGATTAAGTATTTCTGATTCTACACCGTCACCAATTTCTACAACTTTCCCCACTGGATCCGAACCTTGAATCCGAGGGAATGTAAGCTTATTTCGGTTCCAAGCTGCACTTTTAGACCTTCCCGTAATTTCTGGAAACCCTGTCTCTGAAGCATACCAACTATTTCTGAGATTCAAATCTGCATTGTTTAGAGAACAAGCTCCTACCTTGATTAAGATTTCTCCTTTCTGAGGTTTGGGTTTGGGAACCTGGGTATAAATTAACTTTTCTAGTCCCCCATGTCCTGTGAGAACAACAGCATTCATTAGTTCTGTCATTGTTTTTACCTATGTAAGTAGCTAAATATACACAGCCCAGAGAAAATTTTTTCTGACTCTACATCAAGAGGTTCAGGGGAAGCTGGTTCCACTATTATAAACATTCTGACTTTTTTAACTCAAATGGCTTTGAATAATCTGAATTTTAGGCTGGGTTGAGAAGCCTAACGCCTTCACCGTAATTAGTCCCGTACTACTCGACACTGCTCCTTGTTTTTGGAGGTACTCCGGCGCGTCTTTTAGTACCCCTTGGATGAACGCCACAAGCATTTTGGCTCAGATCAAGACTGAGCTAAACTCGTAAATCGCCCCAAAACAAAACTGATACTAACAACCCAACCTAACTTATGCTAATCTTCTAAGCCAAAGAGATTAATTCCTTAGGAAATTACAAAAGCCCAGTAATGCGCCCCTTCTTCAGCAATATAGGGACCATCCATCACAGAATCAATCAGGGTGAATTTGCCTTGTTCTTGGAAGCTATCGCAAACAATCTGGAAATCACTGGAATCGTAATAGCTTTTTCTGGTACTAACCAAGAGCAATCCTCCTTTTTTTGTAATTCTAATTAATTCTTCTAAAGAAGTAGGAGGAACGTGTCCTAAAGTAAAAACACCACAACAAACAATAACTTGATATTGCTCGTCTTCGTAAGCTTCAATTCTGGTGGTCATATCACACCCACCTCTCAAAGAGCGATATACATCAGACTGGTTAGCTATCTCAACCATCTTATGAGAAAGGTCAAAACCATCAATATTTTGGAACCCTTTATCCTTCAGAGCAATACCAACCAAACCTGTTCCACAGCCAGCATCAAGAATCTCAATCTCTGTATTATTTCTAGAATCGATTTTTAATTTGTTTTGCAATACGTCAGCCAAGTAATCGGCAACAAATTTTGGACCAGAATAGTTTTCATCGGATACGTCGCTGTCGTACTTACTTGACCATTTGTCATAGTATTGTTCCAGTTTCTCTGCTTCGCAGTTTAATTGATGAGCTTCCTTTATAGCATTGAAACTCTCGGAATTATCAATTGCATTCAATGTTTTATTCACTTTCAGATACCTTAATTGTTATTCAACTGTACTACAATAATAGTCGAGCCCTATAGTCAATCATATTTGAACATTAACTTAGGTAATGATTCAAGGCATTTCACTCAAATTTTTCTTTGGTGGCGGAAAATCGACAGCGAAAGCAATTCATGACTAAAATTAATACCTTACTTGATGGAACACTCTACAGAAAAATTATTACATTGATAAGTATAAGGCATAAAGAGCAAATTACAGAGCAAATTTGAGCCTGAAGGGAGGAATAAACAGTGTAAAACCATTGATATATAAAGCCTGTATGATTTCACAAAGGAAAAAATATATCTGTGAAAAGCAGCAAAACCTAAAAGTTTTTTACATAAAAGTAAATTCGCAATATGAGAAATAAATTCAGCCCCCCGCTGGAATCAGCCATGAGTACATTATCACAAATACTTTTGTCAACCTTTTTAATAAAATTTAGGATATGGCTAATAAGCCCCGCTCCCGCTTTCAATTGAAAAACTAATTCAATTGCCGCAACAGCACAAAAGTGTTTTTTAAAATTTTCATTCTTTTAACGGAATGTTGTGCAACGAGTAAGAATCCAGGTTTATTCTAGTTATGGAAAGTTGTGCAATTCAGTTAAAAGCAATCTCGCTCGGATTTTCTTTAATATTGTTTTCCAACTTAAAAGAATTAAAAAATTGATTAGCATCTCCAGCTTTATGATTAGAAATATCTAGTATATACAACCTTTGCTCTACTAAAAATAATCGACTTTTAGCAGCTATATTTTGGTTATCATTTTGATATTCGACTTCTATACCCGAATATTTACCCAATTTAATCTTTTTCTGGTTAATAAAATTGACTTCGGCACCTAAAAAATCCTTTAAAAATTGGTGATAAACTTCACCAAGGGGCAAATGAGTTAAATCAGTACTATAATCAACGTAACCAACTATATAAGAACTTTTTTTCGTATCAGCGTAATAAATATTTATAGAATACTCTTCACTTTCAGAATTTAAATTGGTTACAGATGTACTAGGAACTAAAATCGAAAAATTCCCCTCGTCAGAATAAAATTTTTTCCATCCAGAAGCCGCTACTACAGAATTATCAGTATCTACTTGGGAAAAAAGCGAGAAAAATTCAGCTTGTGCTGTTAATGATTGCGGGGGAGAAAATGCAATTGCTACATTCAGCTTAAGAAAATATGCCACTATTCCTAACCCAAGCATTATGAAGTTTACTGATAATCTATTCATACTCATGTCTCCTGTCATACTGGGAAAAAATTTGGCACAAATCTTAATACAGCTAAAATCAATTCAAATCACTACGATTATTAAAATTCACCTGTAGGATTTCTATTTACATGTCAGCATATGTAGAGTTTTACTGACATCTTGCACTTTCTGGGCTCTATTCCTGGTTTCTTTCTGATTTGACAACAGTAAGGAATAATACTTTCACCACAAGAAACCCGGTTTTTCGGTTTCCACAGGAATGGTGCAACTTATAAAAGTTATCAGACTTTGCTTGCTGGCGTGGGCAATTTATTCCCCTGTGTTGAGCTTGGGGTGCAAGATGTCATTTAAATCCTACTAATAGTGTTTTTTAGTTCCGGAAAAATTATAATCTAACCAAACCTGAAATAATAATAATAGACATATTAGGGTAAATAAAAAATAAAGTAGAAAATCTCCAGAAGTTAGTTGATAACTAGTATTAGTATCGTGGCTGCATTTTCTTGGTATTGATGTATTGTGTAATGCCTCCGGCATCAAGCTCGGCTTATCCCTCTCAACTTGATTTATATTTCGCTCTATAACTGAATCTGATGCATAGTAATTTATGCTACTCGCACTTACTTCTGGAATATATACTAATGCGGTGAATGTAAGTATTGCAGATGTCAATACAACAGACTTCATATGATTTACTCCTAAAATAATTAAGGCATAATAAAACTTATAAATTTATATATTTATAGACTTATCAAGATATAAATTTATAAGAATTATTTCGATTGTTTTGATGCAACAATCATCCCTATTTATTTATCGGAATTTCTATAACTATTTACGAAATATGTCGGAAATATGTACGTAATTAATCAATTAAACCTTCCTCTCTAGCTCTAAGATGAGTAATAACCCGAAGATTTTTCCCTTGATTCTTTAATTCGTCAACATTAATATTCAAAACTTCTTGTAACTTCAACCAATAATGACGTACCATTCGCTCAGAAACACAAATATGTGCAGCAATTGCTTTATCTTGCAATCCTTCTTCAAATGCAAGATAAAGCAGTCTCAACCACTCTGGTTTCAGTTCTAATCCAGAGTGAATTGCTTTAATATCCTTGGTATGAGTCCATCCCTGTAAAGTCCATCTAACCCTATTTAATGTTTCCTGACTAGAAAGAGATTTATCTGCGACTACGAAACCCGATGGATGTTTATCAATTTCCGCCTTGATTCGCACCAAACTATTGATGTAACTACTTTGTACAAGAATATTACTATGGGCACATTTTCTTAATAACTCTTTAATCAACTGCATTCCGCTATTAATTTTGATTGCTTCCCCAATATCCCATGCAACGTAAATGTCAGTAATAACCAAATCTGGCTTAACTATTGCAATTTGATGTAAAGCTTTTTCCACAGTTGTTGCGGTATAAATTTGAGCATTTGGGTAAAACGAACTTAAAATTTCCAATGTTCCATTCAAAAATATCTCGTAACTATCAATTAACAAAATTGTTGGTGATACTGTTGTCTGTAAATTTAGGCTCATAACTAATGTTCCCTTCTTTATATAATTTGTCTGCTGTAAATTTTGTGTGAGTACCTATACAAATATGTTTCGATATTCAATTACTGTAAATTAAGTACTGTTTAAATTTTTTACTATTGCCAGATGCGCAATTTAGCAAATTCTTTCACGGAAACAGAATTTACTCAGGGATACTTAAGTAAAGTCATTGCCTGCCCTAGAAAGCATTTACCTGAATTACCAACTGGCGAAACATGTAACTTCTAGCAACAAATACGTAAGTCCGATCAAATATATATTTTTTGGGAAATATCCCTTAATGCTATGTTTTCTGTACATCCTCATTTAAGCTCTGCTCATTTTATAATATAACTCCGTAATTATGCTGTATATAGCTATATATGATTCATTGTACATTAAATATCAGTAAAAATCAGCAAGACTCCGAAAAACTCTTTTTGATATGTATTTTGACGATATATTAAGGATTTTGAGTGCTATAAATTTTCAAGCAGATGCCGATTTTAGAAGGGTTAAATAAATCAGTTAAGTTTTTTTGTATCTTAATTGTAGGTAAAAAGCGGGCTATCTGACAGGTAATACAATAATTCGCAGTTTAATATAGGCGATCGCACGGTGTCATTACGAGTGTAACGGAGTAAAACTAAAGAATTTGAAGCATTAGCCCAGCCTTATACAAAATTGATATTAGCCCTAACAAAAAACACGCAGGAAGAAGTCTAATCTCTCCATGCGTGGTTATTTATGCTTTATATTTTTTTGTTGCAACGCCGTATTTAAATCCTTAGAAACGGTATCCAAGCCCAATCCCGAAACCAGCATCAGCGTCATCATCTAAAGGAATGACTAAATCACCGAAAGCTACGACATTAGTAGCAATTTCAGTTTCTGCACCTGCATTCAAAAACGCAGTAGAATCACCGCTACCAAAAGCTAAACCAGCACCAGCGTAAGCATTTGCTTTGTCGCCGATAGGTAAGTCATATGTAATAGTTGGTTGGAAAAATGTTTCAGTATCGCCATTACCATCTATCACGGCTATGCTACCTCGCACGGAAACTGGTAATTCAGGATAATCATATCGTCCGTAAATACTAAGGGTACTGATTCCACTTCCAGTCTGGAAACTACCGCCAACGTAATGTCCTTCCAAACCCTTTTTAGGCTGTGCGCTAGCAGACAATGTAGATACAAAAGTTACAGCGCAAGCAATGGAGGAGATAGCAGAAATTTTTGCCGCAGATTTAAAAAACTGACGCATAATACCACCTATGTATAGATAACAACTAATCGCAAGATTTATTCGGATTTTCAAATATTCGAGCAATTATATTGCTACAGAAGTTTTTACTCCGAGTGTTTAGAATATTAGCTCAGTATTTTTTTCAATGTCAGTATGGAAAATAACTTATACAAGATATTTTTATATTCTTAAACCATGGAAATAAAAGGGCTTTACTTGACTCCTAAGATAGTAAAAGCGTTGAGATGAATTTATCTCAACGTATAATTTGAAACTATTTATATTCGAGCTAAGTACTGTCTGAATCTATTTATTAATTTCAGGTTGTATCGATTACGATTGCACTAGTACAACACGGCGTAAATAAGGCAAGCATTAAAAATCCCTGAAAAGCCTAAAAAATCAAACTTCTTACTTCTTACTTTTTACTTCTTACTTCTGCTCCCGCGTGCTTTTAGGTGTGAAAGAAAATAAGCTGTAAATAAAAACACGACTTACGAAAGTCTCACAATACCTGGTTGGTGCGTGACACCACAAGTCTTATCATTACGTTGAAAATCAATCAAAGTGTCACAGCACCCTACGAGAAAAATGTGCCAGTTGCGGCTATTCCTAAAAAAATAGCACTCTTTGCAAGAAAGATTCTTGACTAAGTGCTAATTTTATTTTATAGCATTTATCAAGCTACTGAGGTACAGCGATTACCTCACCCCGATAAAGCTGTGCTTTATCCCCCCTCTCCGATATCTTGGAGAGGGGTTGGGGGTGAGGTTTTGAGATGTACTTCACCAGACTGAGAAACGCTATATTTAGGTAAATTAAAGAAAAAGCCTCTGAAATACTCCTTTAATTGGAAATGACTATAAATTTACGCAAAAGTAAAGTCGCTAGTAGTATCAAAACTACTATTCACAGATGCAATTATGTCATCACCAAAAGCAATCAAGTTTGTAAAGCTATTTTGAATGAAGGAGTAATCATCGAGACTACCGGTAAGTTGAATTTTATCCTCACCCGATACAAAGTCTTCTATAATTGCAACGTCATCGAAACCAGCATCTGCATAGAAGACATGATAGTCTTCTCCTAAGACAAATGTGTCTGTTCCGGCTCCTCCTGTCAGATTATCGATTCCCCCAAAACCATTAATAATATTGTCTTGGGCATCTCCAGTAATCTTATCATCTTGAGTCGTACCAATAACGTTTACAAAGTTAACAACCGTTCGATGGAGACTACCGATTCCGGGTATATTATTAACTTCTAGAGTTTCTGCTGCTAAGTCAACATTTATAGATACAGAACTTGCGGCGCTGGAATTATCAATAGTGTTAGCTTGGTTTTCGTCGCCAATAATTGTTTCGATTCTGACAAGTTCGTCAGTACCTAAACCGCCATCTTTTTCGATAATCCCAGTAGGTAAAAGGGTAATTGCTTCACCTAAACCAGTGTAGTCAACTGTATCATGACCACCGTCATCACCGTTAATTGTATCGTTACCAGCACTTCCACCAAAATAATCGTTACCACCGCCACCGATAAGCATATTATCTTCGGAGTTACCGATGATGCTATCGTCTTGAGTCGTACCGATAACGTTTACAAAGTTTTTGACAGTGAAGGTTAAGTCACCCAAATCGGGGATGTTTTCTACTGTTAAGCTTTCATGTGACAAATCAATATCGAAGGATGTGACTCCACTTTTAGCTGTAGAACCATCGATTGTATTAGCTTGTCCATTTGCACCGATGATAGTTTCTATATTTAAAAGTTGGTCTGTACCTAAACTACCTTTGTGAACTACACCAACAGCTTCAAGGGTAATTGCTTGATGTAAATGACTGTAATCGGCAGTATCCTTACCTTTTCCCCCATCTAGAATGTCATGACCTTTGCTACCTAAAAGAATATCGTTGCCGTTCTTACCTTTAAGTAAATCGTTACCTGTACCACCGTTGAGTAAGTCATTACCGTTACCTCCATTCAAGGTATCATGACCTCGACCACCTTTAAGAGTATCGTTACCGTTACCACCGTTTAGTAAGTCATTACCTTTACCACCTTTAAGAAGGTCATTTCCATTGCCTCCTTCGAGAGTGTCTTTACCTTTACCACCTAAAAGAGCGTCATTACCGTTACCACCGTTTAGTAAGTCATGACCTTTACCACCTTTAAGAAGGTCATTTCCATTACCTCCTTCGAGAGTGTCTTTACCTTTACCACCTAAAAGAGCGTCATTACCGTTACCACCGTTTAGTAAGTCATGACCTCGACCACCTACCAGTAAATCTTTACCACCGCCACCTTTTAGAGTATCATTTCCACCTTTACCAAAGATAAAATCTCTTCGGTGAGTACCATTTAATTTATCGCCTTTTCGTGTACCCTTGAATAACATAGTAATTGTCAATCCTTGTAGAATAGGTTGGCTAAATAATTCGCTAGATTTCTGAGGTTTTAGCGAATCCTTATTTTTTAAAAAAATCTGACGAGCGCCAATGATTGAAGCTCTGCTTCAAACGCTTCAATCAAAATTTAAGGCAATATTAATAGGTTAAATTCCGAAACTTTAACAACAGTATTTATATTGTGCTGATATTCGATTGCGTAAATTTCCCCCATTAAATAAAAATAATCACATGTAATTATTCGCATTGCCACTATGTAGCAGTCGTCAGATGTTACATTCAATTCCTTGGATATTGAATGACAGACAATTTATATTGAAGCGGCGATCGCATCTCTATAAAAAAAACTATTAACTTGAAGATAGATAATAGGTTGCCCAGAAAATTTGCGAAAGTTTATTTTCGCTGTTTTCGTCTAGTTATCTGCATCCTAACCTAAAAAAATTTGATGGCAACGTATTACGTAGAACTTTCACAGTTTCTTTAAACTCCTAATTGCTCCTAATTACGTGTAAACACTAAATTAGAAGGCAGAATCGAATGGCAACATCATAATTTTAAGCAAAATGTTTCCAAATGTTTTCAAGTGATTTTTTGACTGAAATGGAGCATAATCAAGAACTTTCTCGCATTCGGGAAGAAGTTTTTTGACTGGGAATCGGTCAAAATCAAAACTACGAAGAAATAGCCTCGGGATTGCGTACTTCTGCGGATGCTTGTCTAAAAAGGATGGGACAAGTTTATAAGAAGTTCAATGTTATCGATAGTTGCTGGGCGCTACAGTAAGTAATAACGAAAAAAGAAATCGCACTAAGCAAGAGATATTTGTTCTCTAGACTTAGTGCAGATAATGCTTTTAATTTAAGGTATTTCGGCGATTACACTCCTAAAGTTCTCACGGGGTTGGGCTGGCGGTGCTTGCAGTATGATTATGCAAAAGTAATGTCGTTAGCAGTATCAAAGGGGCTACTAACTAATGCAATCACATCGTCTTCAAGTAGATTAAATTGTCCATCGCCATTATCCAGAGAAATAGTGGTTCCGAAGAATACATAATCACTCAGGCTACCAGTAAGTTGAATTTTATCCTCACCAGATACAAAGTCTTGAATAGTTGCAACATCGCCAAAACCAGCATCAGTATAGAAAACAGTGCCACCTTCTCCTAAAACAAATGTGTCTGCTGCGGCTCCTCCTGTTAAGTTATCTATTCCGCCAAAACCATTGATAATATTCTCGTCGGCATTTCCGATAATATTGTCATTTTGGGTAGTACCAGTGACATCGACAAAGTTTTGGATATTAAAATTGAGAGTACCAATTGCAGGAATGCCATTAACTTCTAAAGTCTCTGCTGCTAAGTCAACATTAATAGAAGTTGGGCTTCCTGCACTAGAAGCATCAATCTTATTATCTTGATTGGCATCGCCGATAATTGTCTCAACTTGGAAAAGTTGATCGTTACCTAAGCCACCATCTTTGACTATAGTGCCCGTAGGTAATAGGGTAACAGCTTCACCCAAACCAGTGTAATCAACTGTATCGTTACCACCGTCACCACTTATAGAGTCGTTACCCGCACTACCACCAAAGGTATTATCTTTATCATTACCGGAAATAGTATCATCTTGAGCAGTACCGATAACATTGACAAAGTTAACAACAGTACGATTGAGAGTACCAACTCCAGGAATGTTATTAATTTGTAAACTCTCTGCTGCTAAGTCAACATTTATAGAAGCCGGATTGACAGCACTTGAACCATCAATAGTATTATCTTGATTGGCATCACCGATAATTGTCTCAATTCTTTGGAGTTGATCTGTACCATTACCGCCATCCTTGACTATAGTGCCGGTAGCCCCAAGGGTAATAGCTGCACCTAAACCAGTGTAATCAACTGTATCATTATCATTGGCACCACCGTCGTCACCGTCGATGATATCGTTACCGGCACTGCCGCCAAAGAAATCGTTACCACCGTTGCCGATAAGGATATTATCTTGTGCATTACCAATAATCCTGTCATCTTGGGTAGTACCAGTAACATTGACAAAATTTTCAACAGTGAAAGTTACATCACCCAAAGCAGGAATATTTTTAACAGTTAATCTGTTTTCGGACAAATCAACATCGAAAGATGTAACTCCACTAGTACCTGTGGAACCATCTATTGTATTAGCTTGTCCAGTTGCACCAACGATAGTTTCGATATTTAGA
>JBCBPQ010000241.1:0-11116 GCA_039820645.1 Cyanobacteria bacterium J06633_8
GTCCCTTCCCCATCCCGATGGGATTGCCGCCCTTCGCGAAATGAGTCTAGATCGCTTGGGGTTTCTGCAGCGTTGTAACCAAGAGTATGAAGGTATCGTCCCCTTGCAATTAGGTGATGAGCTAGTTTGTGTGTTAAATGATCCTGGTTACATCACTGAGGTCTTAAAGCGTCCACGTGTATTTATCAAAGATAAAGAGACACAAGCGCTGGAAGGATTAGTAGGCAAGGGCTTAGTCACCAGTGAAGGGGATTTTTGGGCGCGGCAACGGCGACTTGCTCAACCTATCTTCCGCCAAAAGAATATCGATGCTTACGCCAATGTGATGGTGGAGTACACCCAGCGTATGCTAGAGAGCTGGCAAGATGGAGCGATTCGTGATGTGAGCACAGACATGATGCGACTCGCTCTCGATATCGTTATGAAAACTCTCCTTGGTCAGGAGGTGCAAGATGTAGCAGCACAGCGAATCAATAATGTTTTAGAGATTTTTCAGGATTGGTTAGATCACAATTCAGCCGTAGCGGTTGCGGCAACCCTAGCAGAAATTGGCGAACAACAGGCTCAGATATCTGTTGCGTCTTCTGAAAGCATCGATAAAGAGTATCAAGATGCGATCGCACTCTTTGATGAAACTGTTTATGACATCATCAACTACCGACGTGCCAATGGCCTAACGGGTAACGATTTGCTGGGGTTATTGATGCAGGTAGAAGATGCTGATGATGGTACGCGCATGACTGACCAGCAATTGCGAGATGAATCAGCAACGTTTATTATGGCCGGACATGAAACCACTGCAAATTTGCTCTCCTGGACCTGGATGCTATTGGCCCAGAACCCCCAAGTGCGAGAAAGGCTTAATACAGAACTCAAGACTGTGTTGAATGGCCGCCCCCCAACTGTGGCAGATTTGCCCCAGTTGACTTATGCAGATTGGGTGCTCAAAGAATCCCTGCGACTTTATCCACCAGCCCACGAATTCGCGCGGGGAGCTGCTGAGGATTATGAATTGGATGGATACATTATTCCAAAGGGAACAACCGTCCTGGGGAGCCAATGGGCAATGCATCGCAATCCACACTACTTTAACGAGCCAGAGACGTTTCAACCAGAGCCCTGGGACAATGATCTAGAAAAACAATTGCCGCGGGGTGTATATTTTCCGTTCAACGATGGTCCTCGTGTATGCATTGGCAAGAGTTTTTCAATAATGGAAGCGCTTTTACTGCTGGCAACCATTTCTCAGCAGTTTCAGCTAGATTTGGTTCCTAATCAGATTATTGAACCTCGAACCTCGATTGCTTTAAAACCTAAGCATGGTCTCCAAGTTGTCTTAAAAGCAAACTCATAGTCAGTTTTTTTAGATGTTGTAGTGGGTGTTGGCTGATAATTTTTATCGTCTACACCCAAGTATAAAAAATCTTCTATCTTTACTCGAAAAGGTACGAAACAAGCTATGATTAATACATCTACAGAATCAATTGTTATTGTTGGTGCCGGATGTGCAGGTCTGAATGCAGCAAGATATCTCAAACAACATGGACAACACGCAATTATTCTAGAAGCCCGTGATTGTATTGGTGGAAGGGTTCGGACAATTCATGATTTCGGTGTACCTGTCGATTTGGGAGCTGTTTGGCTTCATGGTGGTCCCGGTAATCCACTCAAGAAAATTGCACAAGAGATTTCCTTAGAAAGAAGGGTTTCAGATTTTGCCAACTTAGCGTTTTATGATACTCAATCTGAAGGTGGTTTTATCGATCCACTGAAGGCTGCTGAGAACTTGTCTGCTGGATTTGAAGTATTCGAGAAAGCAATGAAGTCTGCCAGTTTGTGGCCTTATTTACGCACGGTCATAGGACGAAGCCTTGGTTTTGGAGGTTCACCCATGAGTGTTGCCGATATCTTGGAGCGGGCTACTGCTAAGTTAAAGGGAAGCCAAGGGAGTTCACAATACCTCACACTTTTGAGCATGTTCCTTGAAGGTCTTTATGCCTCCCCCCCTGAGGAATTAGGTTTTGCAAGCTTACTAACAGAATCTGCAACAGAACCCGAGGAAGGGATGCTACCGAAAGATGACCAATTTGTCACTGGGGGGATGGAAAAAATTATAAATTACCTGGCCCAAGATATTGAAGTAAACTTTAATCAGGTCGTCAAACATATTGCCTACGATCAACATGGAGTTGAAATCCAAACTCAGAATGAAACCTTTAAGGCAAGAGCGGTTATCGTCACTGTTCCCATTAGTGTTTTGCGTTCTGGAAAAATTACCTTTGAGCCAGATTTACCTCCAAGGCATCAACAAGCATTGAAGTATATGGATATGGGGCTAGTCAATAGAGTAGTCTTGCAATTTCCTCATGTCTTTTGGCCTGAGTCGGTGGATATTTTGGGAATGTGTAATAGTTCTTTGCGACCCATGTTCATTAACTATGCCCATTACAAACAGGTCCCCGTTTTAATTGGTGTTGTGGGGGGACAGGTGGCTCACCGAATCGAGGCTCTTTCTGATACGGCGATCGCGCAAGAATTTTGCAGTGAGCTTCAGCGAATTCTGCAAGTGAATGTTCCAGAACCGACAAAAGTTGTTGTTCAACGCTGGAAACAAGAGGAGTTTGCAGGTGGATCTTATCCAAGATATTTGGTCGGTGCTACCGGCTTAGAACCCAAGTATCTTGCAACTCCGATTTTAAACCGAGTGTTTTTTGCAGGTGATGCGACTAGTTTCACCGAACCTGGATACCTCCATGGAGCTTTTTGGTCTGGAGAACTGGCAGCAAGTGCGTCTTTGTCAATATGATTGATGTTTTGAAGCTATAGGAATTATCCAAAGCCTTGCGAGTATTTCTACAGAAAATAATTCCTCCCCTACTGGAGAAAATAGTTTACAAAACAGGTAGCTTTGTGCCAGTTTCGATCTATAGTATTAGCTACATTAATAACTTGCCATGAACCCTGATGACTCTTCAAGTTGATTCCCTCTGGCTTCCCTATGCACAAATGAAAACCGTTGCGTCCCCATATCGAGTAGTTCGAGCAGAAGGGGTCAAACTTTATCTTGATGATGGTACGGAGCTTATTGACGGTATCTCTTCGTGGTGGTGTGTTATTCACGGGTACAATCACCCTGTACTTAATAAAGCGGTTGAGGAGCAGCTCGGAAAATTCGCTCATGTTATGCTTGGAGGTCTGCTTAACGATGCAGCTATTGAGTTAGCCAAAACTTTAGTCAGAATTACTCCACCTGGACTTAATCACGTTTTCTTTGGCGATAGCGGTTCGGTAGGTGTAGAGATTGCACTAAAAATGGCAATTCAATTCTGGCGCAATCAAGGTTTTTCCCAGAAAAGCCGTTTCGTAGCCCTGCGTAGGGGATATCACGGTGATACCACAGGGGCAATGTCGGTTAGTGATGACGACGAGGGAATGCACCGATTGTTTAAAGGGGTGCTAATCTCCCAGTATTTTGTCGATGCACCAGGGGGAGATAATATAGAATCTGATGAATGCCAAGCATCCCTGAGCCAACTAGCTTCTCTTCTAGAATCAAAAAATAGCGAGATTGCTGCTTTTATCCTCGAACCACTATTCCAAGGTGCGGGAGGCTTTCGCTTCTATCCCCCAGAGTATTTGGTTCAAGCCCGAAAACTCTGCGATAAGTATGGAGTGCTACTTATATTCGATGAGGTTGCAACGGGTTTTGGACGAACGGGAACCTTATTTGCAGCAGATCGTGCCAATGTCACTCCAGATATGATGGTACTTAGCAAAGCCCTGACTGGAGGATACTTGGGACTATCCGCGACTATCGCTACAAGCCAGATCTACGAGTCCTTTCTTGGGGACGATCCCGAACTTGCCTTCATGCATGGACCTACCTTCATGGGAAATGCAGTTGCCTGTGCTGTGTCATTAGCAAGTATCAAACTTATCGAAACCGAAGACTACCTCAGTAAAATTAAAGTTATTGAGCAAGTACTTCAGCAAGAAATCCAAGGGTTGGAGGGAACATCGCTTTGTGATGCAAGAGTACTTGGAGCTATAGGAGTGCTGGAATTTGAATCTCCGTCGAACCTAATTGGATTTAAGAAATTTGCTCGAGATCGTGGAGTGTGGCTTCGCCCCTATGGCAAGTGGTTGTATACTATGCCTCCATACGTAATTAATGAAGATGATTTACGACAAATTACCGGAGTAATGAAGGAATGGGTTTCATATCAAGGCAAAGGGATTTAATATAGTTTCCTTTGCAGCCTCGAACATTGCGAACGGAAATAGCACGGTAAATTTGTTGATATAAGATTCTTGTTAAATCTCGTAATGTTGGGTTACGACGCAAATCAATTTATGGGTTAATTATTTAATATTGTCGTGGGTCTAACCGAGGGAGATCCAAAAAACAAATTATATCAAATCCGTTGGCATCGAAATTATATTTTTTTTTTACAGCCTCGGAGCGCAAAGGTAAACGCAGAGGAACACAGAGTTTTTTAAGTTGTTTTATATAATTCTAATGTAAGCGGAAAAGAAATTATCCCACCGTTTAACAAATATTCCGAAGAAAACCCAGACGTATCATGGTGTTGCCCGATAGGGCAACACCGACAGTGGGATAATTTATTACTTGTAAGTGCCGAACCTACAACTATAATCAAGTATTTTTTGAATCATATAATTTCAATCTGCTGACTATCAACTTCTAAAATCACTTCATCACCATATTTTAATTCATCAATTTTGAAAGTAATAATTTCTAGAATATCCGCAGCTTGAAAATGTTCGGGTTTTGTTTCGGGATGGGGATAATAAATCAATCCTTCTTTGACTTCACCATTTTTAAGTAAAATTCTACAGTCAAAAAAAGAAAAGTCTTCTGCTGGCTCTTTTTCTGCCCATTTGAGATTTTTAAAAGTGTATTTGGCTTGTTTAACAGTATATTGATGGGGAGATATGGAAATATTTAGTGTTCCTGAAAAATAAGATTCTAAATCAAGCCCTTGTTTATAAAAGAAAGGCTTTTGCATTTCAATAGTACCGTTGGGGAAACGTTTATCTCCACCTTTCCCCGATGCGACACCATAACCTTGTTTGATAATTCCTTTGTTTTTTTTCCAGTTAGTCATGATTAGTGTTTTATAATTTATTTTTTTATTGACAACATTGTTTTAAACTCACCCTTAGTCCCTCTCCGATATTTTGGAGAGGGAAAATAATACAGGTTTATATTAAAATTTAGTTATTCCTTTTTTGATTTCAGCATTCATTTTTTTTAATTCTGGTGGAAATCCACAATATATATAATTAACAGGGTTTTGAGTTAAGCATTCACCAAAAAGTAAATTTTCTACTATTTTACTTCTCAAATAATCAACAAAATCGGTTTGTTCCCCATCATTAACTAATTCGCAATCAACTGTTTTAAGGGTAATTCGATGAATAAAATAGCTTCAATACTGCATCAAAATAAAGATGAAATATGTTTTAAACTTGATGAAGTAGAAGTTTTTGAAAACCTTTTACCTCTCGAAAGTTGTTTTAAACAATTAGAAAAAAGGTTAGATTCGAGTTTAATTGCTTTCATTCATGATGAGAATTTTGAAGTGATTGACTCAGAAGCTGCACAAGGTGGGGGGAATTTACACTCTCTTGTAAATGCGGTGCATCAAGCTTTTGCAGAGCATCGTCCTATACTAATAACTGCCGATGCAATCTGGATGGCGATCGCTCAAGGTTTTGCTCAACATATCAATAATAATGCAGAACGGTTGCGGTATCAATTCGTTAATCATTCGAGCAAGAGAGAATTGAAAGTTTTTCTGGAGAAGCTTGATGATAAACGAGACTGGCAGCAAGCTGTAGAATTATGGTCAAAGAAGATTGACGAAAATGTCAAAGCTGATATTGCCGATTTGATGTTGTGCGATTTTACTACTACTACTCCAATTATTCGTACAGCCAGTCAAGTTGTGATGATGGATGCTTTGAAGCAATACTTCGATTATGGATTATCTGCGATTTGCGGTATTCCTTGGATTATTGTACGGGGAAGCGTTGATGATTGGAAGAAGATTCGGCAACGTGTAGAAATTATCGGTCAATATGATTTGGATTGGTGGACTAAAAGATTATTGCCATCCCCACCGCGAAACTAAGAAAAATAGCTTTTGTTCTCAAAAGTTAATTAGTAATAAAACGGTTGGGAGAAATTATCAAAAGTTAATTTAGTGTTCTAACTTGCACAATCCTTAACAAGCTACATAAACCGCCTTGGAATAAATTCCCAGGCTAATATACAAAGTACGTTAAAACGCACTAAAATCAATTCCCAGCCGTTAAAAGAGGACTTTATTTGTAAACCGATTGAATAAATACCCAAGATTTAACTCTTCTCCATATGAAAGGTTTATCGCTGCATTTAGTTTTCATGTTGATTCCCATGCTGCACAATATCGGTAGAAGTCACCACGGTGAAATATTAATACCAATTCTGTGTGAGGCTGCCCTTAATCACCTGCAGCCTAAAATATAACTACAAAGCCCACCTACGTGGGCTGAATTCGGCGCATCTTTATAAAGAAATGGTATAACTCAATTAGCTCAACTTGTAGATGAAGGGAAAATTTACCCTTTGCTAGATTCAAAATCTTTCAAGTTTACCGAAATTGCAGTAGCACACTATTATGCAGAATCCCGCAAGGCGATCGCTAAAGTAACCTTGGATTTTGGATTTTAGATTTTACAATTTGTACCGTACTTATTTAAGACTTCCAATTACCGATTACCAATTACCAATTAAGTAAGTTAGCACAAATAAACCGAATCATATTACGGAATGTTTTCAGCCCTCAATTCCTTGCGATGAGCCGCAGCTTCGCGCTCATGCTTCGTTTCACGTAGTGACCCTCGCTGCGGACATACTTTGATTTTTTAACGCCGACTTACTTACCGATTCTGCATAATTCTAACTCTTTGCTTCGTCAAATAAACTTGCGTGGCATCTTTCAAACTATCTTTTGGATTGCTTGATACATTTACCAAAATATGACCGGGATTAATTTTGGGTAAAGGAGTAGGATGTTCCAGAATAATTTTATTGTTAATAGATATTTTATTGTTCTCTAACTGCTTCCAACTTCTAATTGAGTAAACCGTTGCATCACCATTCTTATAACATAACCTCCCAAAAGCCAAACCCTTAACACCTTCAGGAACTTCCAGCAAATAAAAGTAATCCGGACTCAACCATTCTTGCCAACTACTACCGTCTCCCCCCTTACCAATATAGGTAATGGCAGCAGAAGGAACTTTTGACCATTTTTTCCCATCCAGAGCTTCCGGAAATATAACTACAGAAACTACAGGCTTCGACTTAAAAGACACCTGCCTGTAAAAAGTTCCTCCATCTATTTTAACTCCCGCTCCCTCACGCTTCTTGATTCCATTTTGATCGTATTTATTTACCTTAACTTGAGTAAGTAGTTTAGCTTTACTACAAAATTCAGAACGACTTGCTTGTTTTACTCGATTATCATTGAATAATTTCAAACTAATTCCAATAACAGCGATTAATGTAGTTAATAATAGTCCCTTAAATATTAAACCAGACTTCATTTACGGATACATTTATAGTATTTACTAATACGTTATAACCCTAATTCCTACAGCAATCCATATAACCCCGCAACAAAAAGTCACTTTCAGTATTTACCTTCTGCGGAAATATTCAAGAAATTATATTTATCTCTTGCCAATGCTTCCAACCTAAGCTTTCCCCAAATTTCTTTGCTTGAATATTTTGTACTTTTTTTTAATTCACAAAAGCTGGTTTCCAAAACTTTTCTACCTATTCTTCCATCGCGATCGCGGTTGCCTATTTGAGTCAGAGAGTAAGGAAAAATTTTTCAATTCACTATTTGCAGCAATTGTTACAAACTCAAATTATATAAACCCAGCTTTTTCTCAATATAAATACTATTTTTCTCTAGTATGGGTAAAATAAAAAACCAAAAAATACAACGTATTTTCAAAAATCCATATCTAATTCCTCAAAACAATTATTTACAGCAATTTCGATAAATACAACTTTGATTTGTAGTATATTTTTCAGTTAAAATACGGTTTTAATATTTTTATTGTGATTCAAAATACTCAAATTACGTAGAAAAAGCAACAATTCGACATCTAAACCCAAAAAAAGTTCCGTATTTCGCCATTATAATTAACAAAAGTATATTTACCGTAATAATTTACTAGTCACTAATGAGAATACTGTCAATAATTTCACGAAATTACGTTGTTTTAGAAAGGTTATCTAAGTCACTTTTGATGTAAAATATTTTTTGTATATAATCTGTTTGGACCTATTTTTTTATTTTGACTAAAATAATTTTTAACTATAAAGGAAAATTGAAACAGTTAATCAAATTACAAAAATAATTTTAGGGACTTAGAGATAATATCAAGTAATTGAGGTTTATCTTGAATCAAATAACTTTAAACCTGATAGTAATTCGCGCAGAAGACTTGACTAGAAGCAAGAGATTTTATGAAATATTAGGAATCAGCTTCTCATACGAGCAACATGGTAAGGGAGAAAAACATCTTTGTGCAATGTTGGAAGGAATTGTATTTGAAATCTATCCGAGCAGTAATAATATAGATACTTCAGGAGTGCGTTTGGGTTTTCGCGTTTCGTCGGTAGATAAGACTATAAAAGAATTACAAGGAATTGAGACAGTTATACTATCCCCACCAAAAGATTCTCCATGGGGAAGACGTGCTGTAATTTTAGACCCCGATGGTTATAAGATAGAACTTGTTGGTTAATTATATTTTCATAGCTGGGAAAATTAAAATATGTTTCCGAGTGAGTAAAAGAGGAAGAATTTTAACTGCTCACTGTTCACTGTCATGGTACTGTTAACTGTCATGATACTGATAACTGTCATGGTACTGATAACTGTTAACTGATAGACACAACTTTTCACCCTTAGAGATGTAAACTACATTTACGAAGGTTGATAAGGGTAGGGGTTTTGGAAAAACTTTTAAAAATATCGCGAATCATCGATGCTTTTAACGAACTTATCGGTAAAATGACGAGTTGGCTGGTATTAGTTTTAGTAGTTGTCGGTGGGTGGAATGTAATTGGCAGATATGTAGGACGGTTTACTGGTAGTAATTTGAGTTCAAATGCTTATATTGAAGCTCAATGGTATCTTTTTAGTTTAATATTTTTTTTTGCGGCAGCTTACGCTCTCAAACATAACGAACACGTGCGGGTTGATGTATTCTACAGTAAATGCAACCCCCGTCGGAAAGCACTTATAGAAGTTTTAGGTACGATATTCTTTTTAATTCCGTTTTGTGGGTTAGTTATTTTTTATTCTTGGGAAACCATTGTTAATTCCTGGTCAATTTGGGAAACTTCTTCAGATCCAGATGGTTTACCGCGATATCCCATAAAAAGCGCAATTATCGTCTCTTTTGCATTGTTGATATTGCAAGGAGTGTCTCAGATTATTAAAAATGTCGCAATTTTAAAAGGTTATTTACAACCCCAGGAGGAAAGCAGTGATTACTGATTGGCTTGGTCCATTAATGTTTGTCGGTGCTTTGGTTTTATTGTCTTTGGGGTATCCGGTGGCATTTTCCCTGGGAGGGGTTTCGATTATTTTTGCTTTGTTGGGAGTGGCATTAGGTTTAGATAATTTTGATTTGCAATTATTTGGTTTAATGCCGCTGCGAATTTTTAAGATAATGGCGAATTATACTCTTTTAGCGATTCCCTATTTTATTTTTATGGGGTCAATGCTGGAAAAAACGGGTATCGCCGAACGTCTTTTGGAAACAATGGGAATATTGTTTGGACGTTTGCGTGGTGGTTTGGCTTTAGCGGTGGTTATTGTTGGTGCTCTACTGGCAGCGACTACAGGAGTTGTAGCAGCGACAGTAGTTGCTATGGGTTTAATTTCCTTACCGATTATGTTGCGTTACGGCTACGATAAAAAGTTAGCAACTGGAGTGATTGCCGCATCGGGAACTTTAGGACAGATAATTCCGCCATCGGTAGTATTGATAGTACTTGCAGACCAATTAAGAATAGGCGATCGCAACCTTTCTGTAGGGGATTTATTTATAGGTTCGATAATTCCGGGTTTGATGATGTCAGGTGCTTTTGCTTTATACGTATTAATAGTGGCATTTTTGAAACCGGAAATTGCTCCACCGTTACCTCCCGAAGTCAGAAATATAAGCCCGGTGAAATTATTTGCCCAGGTATCTCAAGTAATGCTGCCGCCTTTAATATTGATATTGTTGGTATTGGGAAGCATATTTTTCGGATTCGCCACACCTACTGAAGCGGGAGCAGTAGGTTGTATAGCGACAATAATTCTTGCTGCTGTATACCGGAAATTAACTTTAACAACCTTGAGTCAAGTTTGCAACGTGACTATGCGAATAACCAGCATGGTTATATTTATCTTAATTGGTTCAACAGCCTTTGCATTAGTATTTCGCGGACTTGACGGCGATATATTGATGAAGGATGTTTTAACTAATATTCCTGGTGGAGAAGTTGGATTTTTGACAGTTAGTATGGTGGTTGTATTGCTGCTAGGCTTCTTTATCGACTTCTTTGAAATAGCCTTTATCGTAATACCGTTATTTGTTCCGGTAGCGCAACAGTTGGGAATTGATTTAGTTTGGTATGGGGTTATTCTAGGAGCAAACTTACAAACATCATTTTTAACCCCTCCCTTTGGTTTCGCCTTATTTTATTTACGGGGTGTTGCACCCAAAGAAGTAACAACAGTAGATATTTATCGAGGAGTGATTCCATTTATTTTGATTCAGTTGTTAGTCTTAGGACTAATTATTATATTCCCGCAAATAGTCACCTTCTTACCTTCCTTAATGAAACCACTAGGCTCGTAGTTGCGCTTTAGCGCCAAAAATTGAACAACACCAACCTATCCCTTAGCTGATTCTAACTTGGGTTGATAGCGCAAAAATGTAAAAACACCCTTTTAGGCACTTACAGATAATAAAATGTCCCACCGTCGGTTTCGCCAGAAAGGCGACAACCCACTAAAAATAGGTTTTGAAC
>JBCBPQ010000242.1:0-10909 GCA_039820645.1 Cyanobacteria bacterium J06633_8
CATGCCCAATGCCCAATGCCCAATGCCCCATGCCCAATGCCCCATGCCCAATGCCCAATGCCCAATGCCCAATGCCCAATGCCCAATGCCCAATTCCCAATTCCGTTATACTTCACTTATTGCGGAAATTATGGACATAGCGAAAATTGGTGCTGTAACGGCGCGGAGGATGCGATTACCTAATGAAACTGTTTTGAAATCATTTTGTAGGGCAATTTCAATTTCTGTTTCAGTCCATCCGCCTTCGGTACCTGTGGCAATAACTACTTCTTGATTATCTTGATTTTGTAAGTAATGCAGTAAATGAGGGGAATTTCCACGAGCTACACAAATATATTTATCTAAGTTCTGAAATGATGATAAACTTTGTTGAAAATTAACTGGTTCTAAAATTTCAGGTATTTTAGTTCTTTCTGATTGCTCTGCGGCTTCTGAAGCGATTCTTTTCCACCGCTGAAGTTTTTGGGAACTGGGTTTTAGTAAAGTGCGATCGCCTATTACTGGTGCAATACAAGTTACTCCTAACTCAGTACAAAAACGGACGATATCATCAAAGCCGTTTCCTTTGGGTAAGCCTACTATCAGGTTTACGGCTATTGGTAATTCATTATCGACGGCTATTTCATGTAATATTTCTGCGTCAGTATTATTAAGTTGAGATAGCCACCATTTACCCATACCATCCATTGCAATGAATTTATCACCTTTTTGCAACCGCAATACTCTATATAAATAATGCTGTTGTGGTGAAGTTAAAGTAATTTGCTTATCTTGAATTTGGTTGGGATTGATGGTGATGCGTTGCATGATTAAGTTAGCAATATATTCCTGAGTGGGAATTAATTTTACGTTTAAAGTTAGGGGCTTATTAAAAGGAGCTATCAAACCTCACCCCTATCTCCTCTCCCAAGTTGAGAGAGGGGTATAAATTCTATTTTCTTCTAGATATTAGGCAACCTATAAGAGTAAAAAATAAAGTTGCTGCAATGCTGATAAATAAAGAAGCGTAAAATGGATGTAGTGGTTTATCGAAAAGTAGAGATAAATCTACAGGTTGTTTAATTTTTTCAATTTGTTTTACAACAATACCTGAATGCTGTGTAACAACTCCGGAAATAATTGCACCACCACCGAAGCCGATACCGATTGTATTTATTGTAGTGTTAAGAGTGCGATCGCGCTTTGTTTGTTCGATTTCGACGATACCGCGAATTGATGCTGTTGCTTGCTCTAGTAAATTTGAACCTTGTTCAAAATATCCGATATCGGCGTTGATTTGTTTGTAGAATCTCTGGCAATCTTGTTTGTAGAAGGTTTGGAGAATAGTTAAATTATCATCTTGGGTGGCTGCGGCGATTTGTCGGAGTTTTTCTCGGTAATTATTGCGGTTTATGTCAATAGTATTTTGATAATCTTTTAAATTTCTTAATAAACGAGTATATTCTAATGACTTTTGTGACAAGTCTTTTAGAGTATTGGTTAATTGATTTAATATTTTGGTTGTTAAATTATCGGATTTAGCATTTGATTTAATGTTTTTGATGATACTTTCAATTTCATCGTAAACAACAGTGATTCTGTGATAACTTTGGCGGCTATCTTGAAAGGCTTTAACAACTTTGCTGCGGAAGAAGAATAAATCGAATAATTGTTGATAGCATTTATTGAAATTTTTATCGGGTTGGTTATTGCGGAATAACCAGATAATTACGTGTTGATAGTCATCCGATTGACTAAACAAACCATATTCAAAAATCGGACTACCAAATAAATTTCCTTGACGGTTGAATTCAGGTTTATTATCAGTATCTGAGAAAATCTCTGCTAAACATTTTTGAGCGATATCGTAGGGATTTGTTCCATCCAGTTTATCTTTTTGGGTTATCCAAGCAGTAATTAATAAAGTTTGTCCTAAAAATAAGTTATGGGATTCATCTTTTTTATCTTGTTTATCTTTTTTATCTTGTTTATTAAGAGTTAAACAATTATTGGGATTAAATTTACTAAGTAGAGAAATATCAACTTCTTTTGTTTGAGTTGTATTATTAGCTTCTTTTTCTGGACGACGTAAGTTCAACCATAAGCCGTAACTATCTTGAATTTTGATTGGATTAACAAAGCCTTGGATTAAAAGTTCTTGATTGTGAGTGTGATTTTTATCTTTAAAAGTACCTTCAAAATCGATTGAATAATCATCTTCTTCAACTTTAGATGGTTTGATTAAATCAACACGCGAACCTTTTGGCTCATCTGAAATATTTACTATAGATTCAGTCAGATTAAAAGATTTTTTTAAAGTAGTTTTAATAATATCATTGGCATCATGCCACAATTGAATATCATCTTTTGTTAAATCTTGATGGAAATTGGCAGCTTTATAAAGTTGAAATGCGAATAAATGGATATTCGGCGCATAGATTTTCATGGTTAATTTAGGGTTATTATTATAAAAATAATATTTTAGGCTGGGTAATGGTATAGTTTCACACAGCCTACATCAATATTCCCAAAAAATCTATTGTTTCTCTTTACTTTCCTGATTTTTCTCCTGTATTTTTTCTAATCCCTGTTGAATTCGATAGCGGTTTTGCAGAATAGCTTCCCCAGATGCGGGATTTGATTTTTTTACTTTAGAAATTTCTCTTTCGTTGCTTAAAACTGCATCTCTTACTGATGGGTGATTGATATACCATTGGTAGATAGTTGCAGCTAAGGATTCTGAATTAAGATTTTCATTTTCTAAAGATTCAAGATTTGTTTGTAATGATGGTATGTCTTTAATCGCTTTTTCGTTAAATACATAATCTTGATTTTGAATAACTTTGATAAATTTATTAATTAGTTCATCGGGTTGCATTGGTTATCTCCTAATTTGTTAACGTTATATGATAAGTAGGTTGGCATTGAAAATAGTAATTGGGATAAGGCAATAGGCTGTCTTGCTGTCTTGCAATAGGGGTAAGGGTTTGAGCGTCAAAAACATTTTGTAATATAGCTTGGTTTATTTGTGCCCACCTACTTAGCGTTTTCCAGGGAAGGTGAAGTACATCGGAAAATACTCCCCAACCCCTCTCCTTAATAAGGAGAGGGGGGATAAAGCACAGCTTTATCGGGGTGAGGTTATGGCTGTACCGTTTTTAGCTTGATAAATGCTATATGTCTATTACTAATCACCAACTGCATAAAACCCAGCCCAATAATAGGGTTTTTCAAAAGGTTTTTCTTGGGGATTATTATATTCTGCTAATCTCTGTTTTATTTTCAATTTATTATCTGCTGTCATATTTTTATTTTCATCAATCCATTGTCTTAATTGTTCTATGGTAATTTGACGAAACCAATTCTGTGCTTGGTTAAGAGCAAGGGCGATATTATTAGTAGAAGTTGAATTTTGGATATTTTCGTAAAATTTAATCGTCAAAATGGCTGTGGAAAAATCGTCTACAGCCCATAAGGTACTAACTATACTTGCTGCTCCTGCATGAATAAAGCCACTTGGTAAACCGATATATTCATCGCTGGTATTGTTGAAGTCGGTGTAACCACTTTCGCAAGCAGAAAGTGTAACCAGACGACAGTTAGATAAGGTTAATTCAAAGATATTTTCTAATGTAAGACATTTTTCTAATTCGATTGCCTCCTGTTCTGATGTTCTTAAAATTCTAGATGATTCTGTAGCATTGCTTGTGGAAAATTTTGCAGCACCATGTAATTGTAATGCCGATTTATAAGGGTTATTTAAGTTAAAGTATCCGTGAGAGGAAAAGTGTAGCCAATGGGCATTTTTAAAGTTACCGTTATTTGATTGTTGTTGGAAAGCGGTTAGTGTGGCTTTGTCGTGTTTGAGTATGTAATTGGATTGAAATTTTGTGGCGATGGTTTCAACTTCTATGTCGCTGTATTCTAAATCGTTGGTAGGGTTTTGAATCGCAAACAATAATGTAGAGACGCGAAATTTCGCGTCTCTACATACCGCGTTTCTACATTTTGATAATTGTTGTTGTGAAACTTGTAATAGCTGACAGCTAGGTGCATAACTCACGCCGTCGGTAAATTTATCAATTAAATACTCTCCGTCGGATAGCTGTAATGCGTGGATTGGTAGTAAATGTAAATAGCGATGGGGAATTAAAACTAGTTTTTTACAGCTTTGGGGAATTAAGGATATAACTTCATCTAAATGTAAAATTTCTGCTAGCTGCTGTAATTTATGATTTAATTCGTATCTCCAGCGCTTCTTGTTTTCATAGTAAGAATCTAAATATTCATCAAAGCTCCAATCTACAAGCTTGTCAAAATCTTCTTTACTAGAATGCCAAATAATTGGTTTCTTACAATCGCGAGTAATAATAAAAGCGCGAAAACAATCGTTAAAGATATACCATTCGACAATTGCCGTATTTTCATCTACCAGACTTTGAATTTCTGAAAAACGAATCGGTTTAAAACCAATTATTTTAGAAATTAAATCTTCTCTTTGCTGACGCAGTTGATTTAAATGATTGCGATTGATATCTAAGCTATTTTGCTCAGCTTGCTCTAAACTTTGCTTTTCTGCTGCTATCTGTTTTCTTAGCTGCTGCAACTGCTGAGTAACATTTGTGGGAATTTCACCTTTGGGATAAAGTTCGTCATTAAACAGCAACTCTACCAAATTACGGGTTTTACTGCGCTCGATATACTCTAGCGCTAGAGTTTCTTCTCCTAACTGCAAACAAACTTCCACCATATTGCGATAAAGTTTATTCCATTCCTCAGCTTGCTTGCGCTTGCTTTCCTCACCGGATATAATTTCACCGCGCAATAACTCTACTGTGGCGATCGCTGATTCATAGGTGTTGTAAGCAGCATTAAATCTACCTTCGTCTTGGTAAAGTATCCCCAAGTTTTCTAAGGTTGCTGCATTTTGTTGGGGGAAAGCTTCTTGAGTGTAGATTTGCAATGCAGCACTATAGCAAAAGATGGCATTTTCAATATTGGAGGCAATATCACCTTTAATTCTGCTCCAGTAAGCAAGCCCTAAATTATTTTGCGTCATTGCCCAATCTTGGGGGAAAGCTTGCTGAGTTACGACTTGCAATGCAGCATTGTAGGCAGAAATGGCTAATTCAATATTGGAAGCTTTATCACCTTTGATTCTGATTCTGTAAGCAGCAGCTAAATTATTTTGCGTCTGTGCCCAATCTAGGGGAAAAGCTTGTTGAATTCTAACTTGCAATGCACCATTGTAGCAAGAGATGGCATTTTCAATATTGGAGGCTTTATCACCTTTGATTCTGTTACTGTAAGCATTGCCTAAATTATGTTGCGTCATTGCCCATTCATAGGGGAAAGCTTGCTGGGTTACGACTTGCAAAGCAGCTTGGAAGCAAGAAATAGCATTTTCAATATTGGAGGCTTTATCGCCTTTGATTCTGTCACTGTAAGCATTGGCTAAATTATTTTGCGTCATTGCCCATTGTTGAGGGAAAGCTTGCTGGGTTAAGACTTGCAATGCAGCTTGGAAGGAAGAAATAGCATTTTCAATATTGGAGGCAATATCACCTTTGATTCTGTTTCTATAAGCATTGCCTAAATTATTTTGTGCCGCAGCCCATTGTTGAGGTAAAGCTTGCTGGGTTACGACTTGTAAAGCAGCTTTGTAGCAAGAAATTGCATTTTCAATATTGAAGGCTTTATCGCCTTTGATTCTGTCACTGTAAGCAGCGGCTAAATTATTTTGTGCCGCAGCCCATTTTTGAGGGAAAGCTTGTTGAGTAAATACTTTCAGAACAGTTTCATAACTCGCAATAGCAATTTCTATATTGTTAGCTTTATTGCCTAGAGGAAACTGCTGAATCAAATTACCAAAATCTCCAATATTTAATGCGATATATTCAGCCACATCGGCTTCTACTTGCTTAAAATTATTTATTGCCCAACGTCGCAATATTGCAGCGAAAACATCATCGAGCTTATCTGTATTTGCAGCAAATAACGGGTAAACAACCTGTGCATCGCCGTTGCTTTCCGAAATTACTCGCAAAATTTCCATCAAAACTTGTAAATAAGCTTGTAAATCTTCCTCGCTTAATTCTTCTACCTGCGTTTGTGAGGAAGATTCAACATTAATATTCAAAGCCTCAGCTAACTCATTCGCTAAAATCTTCAACCAATTAGCAGTATCTCGATTGCCTTGCTTCCACATCATCTTTGCTACAGCTTCCACCACCTGCAAAAACTCAGCATCAATTAAACTGCGGCGTGCTGCTAATATTTCCGATTCTTCTCCAACAGGACAATCTAACAGTTGTCGAATCAAGTTAAGATAAGCATCTTGGCGCTGTGAGTTCATAGGTAGATAGCAAAGTTACCATGAAAATGATTCAGTATGATTACTGAAAGTTCCGGAAAATTACTGAGTAGCGATTAAATTATATCTTTAATTAATTACTACGTGAGGATAAATTCAAATTAGTTCGTATATCTCTGAGATTTAAATCATAGTTTAAAAATGGTGCGTGACGGTAATTTCTAATTATTCTGTTATAGGAGGAAAATTATCGTTACCGTCACACACCCTACAACCTATTATTTTTATTCTTATCCTTAGCCTTACCAGAACTTTGTTTAATAGTATTTAGTAAAGCATTTTTATCAAGTTCGGAATTAATCTGAGAATTCAAAGAATGATTCAAAACTGCTAGTTGAGCGTCAAGAATTTTGGAATGATTTTGATACCAATTAGCAATAGCATTTGATAATTGTTCTATATCGTCAGGAGTCTGATTAATTAACTTCTCTAAATTTGTAATCTTATCTTGAGAAAACAAACCGGGTTTAGTTTTGAGTAAATCGATAAAAGCGTCTAAATTTTGCTCGGCGAATGACATAAATTAACTCCTAATTATCCATAGTTATTTAAAAATACTGTTAACGATTTAAAATAATGGTGCGTGACGGTAATTTCAAATTATTTCTTTACCCATGATAAATTATCGTCCAAGTAATTGTTTTCTTACAACCCAGTAATTCGGAAATGGTTTTCAATACCGAATATGTAGATAAAAACACCTGTCACAGATACCGAGTTATTCGTTTATGGGAACAAGATTCCACAACTTTATTAAATAACCCAGCACTTCTACCACTAGCTGTATTAGCAAAAAGCAATTCACCCGAAAGCTTATTACAGCAAGTCGCGAATCAGGTAGATATGATTGAAGAAAGTGAAGCACAAAAGAATATATCAGCCTGCACCCAAATCTTAGCCGGATTACGATTCGATAGAAATTTAATCAATCAACTATTTCCAGAGGAAATTATGCAAGAATCAGTGATTTATCAGGATATTATCCAAAGAGGAGAGCAACGGGGAAGAAACAAGAAGCGCTGAATTACACTATGCGTTTACTTAATCGCCGCATTGGTAATATAAATTCACAAACGCAACAACGAATTGATGCTTTATCTACAACTCAATTAGAAGATTTAGGAGAAGCACTGTTAGATTTTTCTAGCCCAAATGATTTAACTACCTGGTTAGAAAACAACTCCTAACAAATCACTAATGTAGAGACGTAGCAGTGCTACGTCTCCTTAACTTAGGTCATCCCAATCAATATAGTTAAAATTAACAAAGTATATGGTGCGTGACGACAAATTCAAATTAATTCGTATATCCGATACCGTCTAACGTCGTCACACACCCTACATAACTCCCCTCTCCTTCACAAGGAGAGGGGCTGGGGGTGAGGTTTTGGGGGTGAGGTTTACTCTTCCAAATAAGCTTTTATCGCTTCATTCACCATGTCAGTCATCGGTGTACCCCGACTCTCGGATGCTTGTTTGAGTTTGTCGTAAACTTCATCTCTAACGGTGACTCTATGTCTCAATTTCTTGCCAATAGTACTACTTTTCGGTTTATAGCTCCCCACATATTCCCGAATCGCATCAAATCCAACTCGATTACAAAAGTCTCCAAAACTCTCTTCGGTTTCCTTACTTTCTTTAAAGTAAACAAACATCGGCTCTAGCTGGTTTTCTAATTCTTCAGCTTTCAATTTCTGCATATATGGCTGTGCTAACCGAGTTTGATTTGGACAACCTCCCAACCACAACTGATATGTATCTCTTCCGCTACCAACAAATCCTAATTCTGCCATGTAAGGGCGAGCGCAACCGTTGGGACAGCCAGTCATCCTCACCACAAAATGCTCTTTTTGTAAACCTAGTCTATTTAAAAGTTTACGAATTCTATCCAAAATACCTGGAATTGCTCTCTCTGATTCAGCGATCGCTAATCCGCAGGTGGGAAATGCCGGACAAGCCATTGCATAGCGTACCAGTGGTTCAATTTTTTCGGGGTCGCTATTTACACCGTGATTTTGCAGTATTTCTTCAATAGCTTGCTTTTTATCTGGTTCGATATCAAGGAATATCAGATTATGATTGGCTGTCAATCTAATATCTAAATTGAATTGCTCAACTATTTTTCGCAGTGCAGTTTTGAGTTGAAAAGCACCTTCATCCTTGACTCTACCATTATCGATGGAAATTCCTAAAAATAACTTGCCATCACCTTGTTCGTTCCAACCGAGATAGTCGTAATATTTGAATGATGGTAATTCTCTAAAAGGTTCAACAGACTTACCAAAATATTCCTCAACCTTGGAACGAAATTTATCTACACCCCAATCATTAATTAAATACTTTAAACGAGCATGTCTTCTTTGAACTCTGTCACCATAATCTCTTTGAGTGGCAACAATCGCTTTCACTAAATCGTAAACGCCTTCTTTTGAGACATAACAAATCTCATCAGCTTTTCTAGCGAAAGTTTCTTCCTTATTGTGAGTTCTTCCTAAACCACCGCCAGCAAAGACATTAAATCCCTGCAACTCTGAATTTTCATCAGTAATTACTACCAAAGATAAATCTTGAGTATAAAGGTCAATGCTATTATCACCGGGTACCGTAACGCTAATTTTAAACTTGCGCGGCATGTAATGGGTACCGTAAATTGGTTCTTGGGAATCGTGAAAAATAGTTCCCGTACCGTTGCGATCGCGAGCGGCTTTTACCTCCGGACTTTCTTCGCCACTAATAGCCTTTTCACCATCGAGCCAAATTTCGTAATAAGCGCCAGTTTGCGGAGTAAGTAAATCGGCTATTTTATCCGCGTACTGTAGGGCATATTGATATTCTGGTTTATTTTTAAAAGGAGCCGCAGGAGCCATAACATTGCGATTCAAATCTCCACAAGCTCCTAAAGTGGAACCCATGTTGTTGACAATCGCAGCGATAGTTGCTTTGAGATTTTTTTTGAGAATTCCGTGTAACTGAAAACCTTGACGAGTAGTTACCCGCATGGTGTGGTTTCCATAATCATCCGAAAGCTTATCCAAAGTTAAATACAACTGCGGTGGAATAAACCCCCCCGGATTCCGGGTTCGCAGCATCATTTGATAATCTTTTTCTTGTCCTTTGACAATATTATCGCGATTATGTTGCTGATAAGAACCATGAAACTTGAGAATTTGTATAGCTTCTTCACTAAAGCGATTAGTATCTTCCCCAATCTCAGTAGCAACAGGTTCGCGCAAAAAATTGCTGCGTTCCTTGATTCCTTCCAGCTTAGAAGATTTACGGTTTGTGTTTTCGGGAGGAGCAGACTGAACCATTACAGTGGTATTGTGTTCTCAATAGGGCGTGACTACATCGCCGAAGCACCCAATAAACAGTATTCAAATTACCAGTTACCGTTTTAACAACCCTGACTAAAATAACACCTTCATCTCTAATACCAATTTGAAGTTGGAAAAAGTTGAAGATGTTTATAAAAACAGATTGAACGATATTACTACTTACTGCTCACTGGTTACTGTTCACTGATAAAGATGCATCCCTTCGGCAAAGTACATTCCCGGTATTCCGGTCGGAATTAAGGGGAATAACTTGATTTTATCATGGCACAAAGCCCCATTCGCGATTGAAGCAAGACTTAACAGTACCATGACAGTTAAGTAGGTTGGCATTGAAAATAGTAATTGGGATAAGGCAATAGGCTGTCTTGCTGTCTTGCAATAGGGGTAAGGGTTTGAGCGTCAAAAACATTTTGTAATATAGCTTGGTTTATTTGTGCCCACCTACTTATCATAAACCTGTTAACTGTTAACTGTTAACTGTTAACTGTTAACTGTAAAAAACTCAGTTTCTCAACAAATATGCCGAGAAACTGAGTTTTTTTTTGAGTTATATAAGTAAATTCAAGTAAATGTAAAAACTGTAGTTTTAAAGAACATGCTTGAAGGCAATAAGACTACGAGTAATTTACATTTTTATTTCAGTAATATCGCCAGTTTCAATCAGCGAAAAATACTGACTTCAATTGTTGGAAAAATGTTAACTATAAAGTAACTAATACTATTACCACTTGATACCAACACCACCACCAACGTTAACAGGTAAAGCACTGGTATTCTCATAACCATCAAGGGCTACAGTTGCATTACTGTAAACAATAACTCCTTTCTTAACTTCAGATTCTACACCGAGGCTAGCGGTGACAGAATCTTTGTTGCCTAAAGGAGTTGATTGACCATCTTGCTCTACGAAAGAATAACCAACAGCACCATATACTTTTGTGCGGGAACCTAAACATGTACCTGCTGCAAGTTCAGGGTTGATAGTGGTTGCATCGTTGTTCCATAGAACCTTTGTCTTAACGTCGATTGGTGTACCGTTAACCGCTACACTACCTTGGATATTACCGCCAACATTAGCAGCGTCATTATCCTGCCCACCGTTGGTTACTTGACCGCTAAGACCACCACCAACATAGGTGTAATCGCAAGTTCTTCTAGGCTGTGCAGAAGCCTCACCAGCAGACAAAACTCCTTGAGCTATTAATAAAGAAGAGAATGCTGAA
>JBCBPQ010000243.1:0-10883 GCA_039820645.1 Cyanobacteria bacterium J06633_8
ATTGGTCTGACCAACAGGTGGAATTTAGACCAGGTGTTGAGATTACATAACAGATATCGATTTAGATACATCTATGTCGATATTTTGTAAGAATTTTTTCTAATTATCCATTCTCAGTAATCAAAAATCAGTACAATACACCAATCAAGGAGTAAACAAGATGTTGAAAGCTTTCATGGCTAGCGCATTAATTCTAGGTTCAACCTTAACCATGTCAGCACCTGTTACAGCACAAACACAAGAGTCTGTACAAGCAACAAGCTATCAAGTAGCTCAAAGAAGAGGCTCACGAGCTTATGTATGTACTCGTGATAGAAACGGTTATCTGAACTTAAGAAGTGGTCCAAGCCTTCGTAATCGTATAATTGGAAGAATTAATAACCGACAATATTTGACTATATTAAGGTCGAGTGGCAATTGGTATAAAGTTAGGTACCGAGGTAGAATTGGTTGGGTAAGTGGAGATTTTGTTTGTAGCGGTAATTCTAGGAACAAAATAAGACTCACCATGTATATCAATATGTATGACGGGGTATATCAAACTAAGACAGTATATGTATCAGCAACAAGACCTGTTACAGATATCGTAGGAAAAGTGCTAAAAGAAAAATACGTCTTTCCCCGTGGTATTCGTCTAATAGATTATAAAGTCACAGTAAGAAATCGTATTGCGAGAATTTATTTTATAGCAGACGAGAGTGCAAAATCATTTGCTTCTCTTGCAAGTAGTGAGATGGTCAAACTAGAAAGCTTGAATGCAACATTAACCAGAAATTCTCAGCTAAATATTAATAAAGTTGTATTATTTGTGAATGGGGATAGAATAACCCCTGAACTTTTTGATTTTTAAACTCACTACCCGGTAAATAAACTCCCTACTCAAATAAAAACGCAATCCCATGCCTCGTTGTAGGTGTGGGGCTTTTAGCATTGAATTATTTTACTTATCAATATATACAATTAATAAAGATATTTTATTCAAACTTAAATAGGGGTATTGATAGAGAAGCTGACAGGAAGTGCCATGTTTCACTTATAAGTTCCATGTGAATTTTAGAGTCGGAACTTTACCTTAATTGACTCCTTGATTGCGTGCAGAATTCTTTAAATTCATCTCCAATTTGATAAAAAGTTCCGACTCAAGTATTTATAGGAACTGTGTTAAGTTTTAATGCTTTATTCAATTCCGTCTTCTGAAAGTCTCTCATGGTAACGCTTTCAGCCTCGTTGGCACTTGGTAACAGCTTCTCTAGCATTACGCCAAATAAGTAGTGTTAGCAATTAGTCTTAAGTTATTCATATTATATTTTCTATTATTTATAATTAGTAATTAATTAAATTCTGATATTAAAGCATTGTTTTAAGTCAAATAAAAAACCAAATAAGTAGATTCAAAATTGTTAGGATAAAAAAGTGAGACGCAAATGCAAATATCTTTTCGCTTCAATAATTTTCACACTGCGAGGTGTAATTTCATGTCATTGACGCAAAAAATTGGTCAAGTAATAGCTTTGTCTTGCTTAATTTCTGGAAGTTTTATTCCTACCGCACTTTCTAGTACTGCACCTCAAGAAACCATACAAAAATCAGAATCACAAACAATATTAGCTCAAAGAAGAGGTTCAGCTTATGTATGTACTCGTGATAGAAACGGTTATCTCAACCTAAGAAGTGGTGCAAGCCTTCGTAATCGTATAATTGGAAGAATTAATAACCGACAATATTTGACTATATTAAGGTCAAGTGGTAATTGGTATAAGGTTAACTACAAAGGTAGAATTGGTTGGGTAAGTGGAGATTATGTTTGTAAGGGTAACTCATCTCGACCCACAAGAAAAACAAATAGCAAGAAATGTAATTCTTTATTAGCTTCTATTAAAAATGAAATTAAAAGGCGTTATTTTGACGGCCCTGTAACTAAAAGTACCCATCGTTATACAGATAGCCCTGTAAATCGTCCTCATTATATTTTTTTTGAATCACATGGAGGAGTACAAATTGGTGATACTGCTTTTAGAAGGTCTACTGCCTCTCAGGTTATTTATAACTGTAAAACAGTAGGACTTGTAGCCTTTGGTGGCTTTTATAGTTCAGGTACTTATATAGATGATGCATTTGGTATAACGTCTTCTGGAAAGGTAGTAAAATTCCAATGTTTATATGCAAGAAGAAGGCGAAGAATTAAACCTCGTTGGGGACAAATTCAGTGTGACTAAGCCAGAAACTTTATCGCCCTCAGAAAGTACTACAACAATCTGATACAGACATTTTTCTATACTTTTGCGGTTGGATCAAAATCTTATGTACCTTCCGCTAGATGATGGGAATTAAAGAATTCTGGGGAAAAACCACGTAATATGAAAGGTAATACAACTTATTCTTACTATTACCTTAATTCTCAATTGGTTAAGATTCTTAATCGAATCACACACCTTGTGTCTAGACTCAATGCACAACGGATAAATAAATCCCTCTGGATTAATTTGAATAATCCAGGGGGCTATTTTGTGGGGTAAGTTGTTTTTGCATCTACTGTTTTGTTGTTTCTGAATCTAGTTTGGAATCAAACTGATAAAATAATATTGTCCCCATTGAAAACTTACTTTCATACTCTGTAACTACTTTTTGACAATTCAAATGTTCGCACAGTCCAGAAATTCGCGCAACTAGAGGTAAGCGCATCCCTGTTCCGAATAACGCCTTACCACCAATCATCGCACTTGGTATCACTTGCCGGAATAGGGAAGATAGATAAATTTGATTTTCCAAAATATCTTTACTTAATCTTCAGCTTCAAGAATCTACTCAATTACAAGCCTTATTAGCTTGATTAATCAACTGATAAACTTCTCTCAGCCCCGACTTGGCTTCTAAATGATAAGTAATAAACATATCATAATTACTGTAGCTTCGTTGAAGCTCCTCCTGTGTAATTCCCAGTAATCGTGAAATCTCTTCTGATAATTCGCTTATTTCTACAATGTGCCTCTCTACTGAAGTTAATAGAGTATGTACTTTTTGCAACAGAGTTTGTTGCTGCTGTAGCGCTTGTAAAATTTGCTCATAACTTTTTTCATGGGGGTTGAGGTAACGACCATTTATTTCATAAGCGGCATTGTCGTTCCATAGTCTTTGGTTATCTTTACGATAATCTTGAAGGGTGCGGAATTGTTGTTGCATTTGCCACAACGCTTCTCCCAGTTGTTCTATTTGTTTTTTATACCATACTGCTTCATTCATATAATAGTTTCTCGCTAATCGTTTAATTTATATACATGAATCTTAAAGCGTAAGCAAGATTGTACTAAGCCTCGGCTACACAACCAAAGCCCACGCAGGTGGGCTTCGTTTTGCTAGCCGCAGCCTTATAGGGTGTCGGGTAAAATGTTTTTTTAAAATTGGGATGCTCCCCATCAAGATGAGTTTAGTCTACGCAATTGCTCTACTCTATATACAAGGTTTTGGCATCCTAATGTAGCTAATTTACTGGCATACTCAGTTTCATCATCGGCTCTTTGGTAAAAAATATATGCTTCAGTAGTCAGTAATTCCCCTTGATGCAATTTCTGCATCATCTCTTCAAGAATTTCCTGCTCCTCCTCAACTTTTTTTTCTGCCGCAATTAAATGACGCTCAGCAGCTTCTACCCTCTCCAAACTACGCTCTGCGTAGATTACAGCTTGATTAGCATTTTCAAGTGCTTCTTGAGCATAACTTACAGCCTGCTCTGCAAAATTAACTGCTTTCTTGCAACAATTTACCCGTGCTTGTGCTTTTTCTCTTTCTTCTTGAGCTAAGCGCCGTTCTTTCTCAGCAGCCTTCAATCTTGCTTTTGCATTTTCTACTTCCCTCTGAGCTGACTGATAAGCTCGATTTTCCCAATTGCAATTGTTTCTCTCTCTATGATGATTAGAATTATAATGATGATTATAATCATCATTATAATTAGAATAATTAGACCTTTGGCAACTTTCAAAAGCGGTTTTGGCTCGGTCTAAATCATTCCTGGCTCTTTGGAGATTGTTTTGTGCAGCGTGATACTCATTAGTAGCTCGTCTTAACCTAGCTTCAGCTCTTTTTAGCCATTCTTTAGCTTTGTTTAGTTGATCTTTCCACTTTTCAAGTGTAATAGTACCAGATTCTAATGCCGATTCCGCTTCTTGCAAAGTCCCATAAGAAGTTTCTGTTGCTTGATTGCATTTTTTGAGTTGACTAAAAACTTCAATTTTTTTTTCTTCTACATTTTGTAAATCATTTTCTACTTCATTTTTTTTAATACCAGCATAATATCTACACTGATTAACACGCTCGTTAGTACAATTTTGTGCATATAAAGCATCTTTCACTGTATTTCTTTGGACATAAGTACAGCGTTGGATTTCATTAGTAAGTTGACTAAGTTTAGAAATAAGAATTTGTGGGTTTACTGGACTCATTACATTCGGTCCTCCTGACGGTCAAATTGACTTAAATCCTCAATACGCTCTTTAAGCAAAGCTTTAATCTTTTCTAATTGATTGATATATTCCTGAAACTGCCCTTGCGTTTGCATCCAACCGCTACGAAATTGGTCAGCATAGTTACCTTCAGCAACGCTATTGAAAGAACGCCATTGGTTTTCTAACTGCTGGTAATTCAAGCGTAATGATGCAAGATGTTTTTCTAAACTAAAATAATAGTTTTGCAAGCCATTTAGTAAAACTTTTGAGTCAACAGCCATTTTATTAAACCTCAATAAACCTAATATAAATTGATTCAAAATTGCTAGTAGATAATACAGTATTAGCTATTAGTAATTGACTTTTAACTAGCTCAGTACTTACGCAAAAAAAAATGTCATTGCGACCGAAACGTAGTGTAGGGAAGCAATCCCAGGGTCTGGTGAGATTACGTCGCTACCGCTCGACCTGGACGCAATTACGTTACTTTTGCGTAAGTCCTATAGTTATCTTCCGTACAAATATCTGCTTAAATCATTTATTTTTTTCTGAAGAAACTCTACGTATTTTGGTCCTTCTCTAGTCAGGTAGCGTTTCATAGTATCATCAACTTCTTGCCACTGAGAGTCATATTCTTTATACATTTCATCTTGCCAAATAGGTGATACTTGGTGATGATGATGTTGTAAATCTCTCATTGAACTTTGTAACTGTTCGTTGAACTTTCTTAACTCAGCATTAAATCGCTGCATTTCTCGGAATGTATCATCCATACTCATGATTTTTCCCTCCAGTTTTTGAAATAATTTCCAACTTGCGTTAATTGTTCAACTAAGGGAATATCTGACTCTATGCTGTAGGGTTTAAAACGCACACTTTTTTCATTTTCGCTGTCCATATAAAGGGCACATATCGGTTTTGAACCATCCATTTGTAACAGAGAAGCGTTTCGATTACGCATGAAAGTAAAAGATTCATCTTCCGACATTTGTAAAGCAACGCGATGTCGAAAATTAACTAACCCCTGACGTTCATCGATGACATTAATCATTGGTCGTAAACCGGAAAAACTTAGAATTAGATGTATTCCCAATCTCGAACCTTCTGCGTACAACCGTTGCAATTTTTTACCATTAGGAGAGTCACTCAACCCATAACCATCGTTTTTGCGACGTATTTCATCAACTTGATCGAGTTCGGTCATTAATACGAAAATAGAAGACTGCTGAAGAAGTTCCTCATCATCTAGTTCTATACGTCTTTCTAATTCCTGAACTAAGTTGTCGATAATACTAGGCAATTTTTTGCGATCGCGTGTGAATTCTACTTGAAAACCAGCCGGATGCAGGACATATTTAATGGTATTTTGTAAAACCTCAAACCATTGGGTTTCTGCCATACTGCGGTCAAATATCGTAAATGTAATGTTTTTTGGCTCAGCATTGACTGCCAAGCTAGTTAAAATACCAACTAGCATTCCATAGCGATTTGCAAAATTACTACCGATAATCATTAAATTTTCAGAATGCCTGCGTCGCGTAGTTATCATTGCTTGTCCGCGTACACTAAATTCTTGACCAAGCCACATAACTGCTGGGCGTTCTGCCGAAAACCAGTCTGGTATATTAAGACCACCTTCATGGATAGATTTGCGTGCTACATCTTGCCATTGTTTAGGTGTCATCCATCCCGGTGTTTCCAAAATTTTGAGTAATTGAGGATTTTCTATCAAGTTGGGCTGGGCTATACCGTCAAAAACAACTGTTAAAGGTAGATTTTCTGGTTTTAATTCTTGATGGGCTTTTCTTCTTAGTCTATTGATAAGTTCTTCCCGATCTGCCGATTCGAGATATACAACTTTACCCATGCGATTTGCACCTTCACCATCATCTCCTGCACGGTCGTTTATTACTATTTTTCCTGGTAAATCACAGCTTCCAATCAAAAGCCTGCCACGCCTGCCAAATTCCGTTAGGGATTGTCTATCTGACTCACTCATCTGCATCGCCATCCGCAGATGAATATTGGTAAAAATATTAGCTTGATGCATCATTCCCGGTACACCAAAACGCTGTGATGCTAACAGCATATGAATACCAGCACTACGTCCTTGAGATGCTAGTTGTAACAAAAGATTTGACGCTTTACCATCTTGGTCGCCTTCAAAAAGTTCTTGGTATTCATCAACTATCAATAAAATACGTGGTAAATTCCCTCCAGGTTGACCTTTTCGGCGGTAATCTTTTAAATTAGCAACACCTGCCTTGGTAAATAAAGTATTACGATATTCTTTCTCATCAACTAGTTCGCTTAATACACTGCGAGACAGTTGAGGTAAAGAATGTAGCGAGACAACTTCAGCATGAGGAAGATGACGATAAGGTTGAAACTCCACCCCCTCTTTACCATCGATAAGGTACATTCGTAACTCTTTTGGACTGTAACGAATAGCAAGACCAGAGATAAACACGTGATAAAGGTTTGATTTACCTGCACCAGTCATAGCACCCAACATTCCATGAGCGCAGGGACGGTTTTCATTATTTTCTCCAAACCACAAATTTAATAAATCGCTTCTCCCAGATGCTCCTATTGGAGTTTGAATAATTTTTTCTGCTGTGCATTTCCACCATTCATGCTCACGAGTTCCAACAATGTCACCCCAATCAAGCTTGCGCTCTGGTGGTTTACTATTTCGTAATTTTTCAAATAATTGGTTTTGCAGTTCTGGAGATGGGGGTTTGTCAAAAAATAGTCTCAAATCACAAGCTGTTCTTTCACTTATCCCATAATCATTTAAGTTGATGTAAAAAGGATTTTTAAATCTCTCCATTGTCATATCGCGAGGCAAAGGATAATCTTGATTGTAGTGAATGAAAAGATATTTTCCTGTTCTTGGACCAGTGTTACCAACACTTTGCAAAGCTTCAATCGCTCGTCGATCATATCTATCAGGAAAATCCGCAGCAAATATAAATTCAAACCGTTCATTGATGCGAAATTCTTCTGGTAATTTTTCAAATGACCTTGATTCTGCGTCCAAATATTGTGCATTGATGCGCTGAATATCCCTTTTAACAGTTTCTAAATCTTGGCAAACATCATTACTATCAAGTTCGCGTACTGACTGAGATTCTTTCAACTGTCGAAACATTGGAAATGCTGCACCATTACCAGCGGGATCTAACAAAGTGTAACGAGCTTGATGAGGTAACATCAAAGCTGTGCGGATGATTAAAGATTGCAGTAATGCCAAACCTTGATCGTTTGTTCTGCTACTGCAACGAATGATGATTATTTTATTCTCGCCAATAAAAGGTACATACTCAGGTAAGCTAAATCCTAGTCCACGTGATGGTCCATTTAGCTTACGTTGTTCTACTTTTTTACCAATGCGAATAATGGGCTGCGAAAGTACATCTGATGGCTCCCAATTCTCCCATTCTGACTCTTCCCAATCACTAACAAGAGGAATTGCTTGAGTATCAAGATATGTTTTAACTTCAGAAGCTATTTTATCTAGTAATTGTTGAAAATGACTATCAAATTTTTCAGCATTTCCTTTCCCATGTCTAAATAGAGCCTGAGCGTTAGATTGAAACTTTGCAATTTCTTGTCGGCCATCGTTAATTTGAGACTCTAATTCATTTACTCGATTTTTCCAATATCCAAACATATTACTTATTTGTTATTTTTTTCACACAACAATATAAATTTTAAGGAAAAATGACGTTGCTGAATGATGGGATGATTTAGCTATACTTTAAACAAAGTATTAATCGTTTTAGCTGCTAGTTAATTCCGCATTTATGCAACGTCAAAATAACTAATTAAAAATGTAATACAACAGTATTCCTACTATTAATATTCCAACGGCAACAATACTCATAAACTGATTTTTTGTTTCTTCAATTTTACGCTGATAAGACTGAATTAATTGCTCTTTATCCTTAATTTTGTTCGCTTCTTCCTTGAGTTTCCAAACAACAACAGCTACTTCATCTGGTGGAGTTTTACTATTACTCATTGGCGATAATGCAACCGTTGAATGAGGATTATCAAACCTTCGGAATTTATCAAGTTCTGCCTTTTGTCCTATTGCTTCATCATACTTCTGCCATATTTCACTACGTTGACTGATAAATTTTTTCAATTCGGAATCTATTTTGCTATGTGCTTTCATCTTATGCATATTAGGTAACTTAATTTTTAATTCCTGATGTTTTTCTTAGTAAAACAAAAAATAATATAAAGCTTGAATTATTTTATTTTTACTGTTGAAGTTAACAATTATTTAAAAGGTATAAAATTAGTATATTTTTTATTATGAATAAAATACTTTACAGTAATTAGAGGATGTTTTATAAGTATTATATTTTACCTCAAAACTTTAAAGTTCCAATCCTCTTCTCTGCTTGTCAAACAGGTATGTACATATTTTTTGTAACCTTCAAAAAATATTTTGATATCAGTATTGAATAAACTTATTTTATGTTTATTTTTTTTTCATTCTTACAAGGATTATTTTAGTATTACAAATACTTTTTAAATTAAAAATCAATAAAACTTCAAGTGCCTGTTAATACAATTATGTTCTCACGTGAAAATCGTTATTCAAATTTAAATAGAAGTTTACTAGTACACTCTGCCGGAATTACCCTTTGCAAGCAAAATTGTGCCAAATACATCAAATAGACTCAATACTAGGTAAACTGCCACCAAGTACCATGTTTTAGGTTTAAGTTCCATATTTTTTTGGAATCGGAATTTAACCTCAATTTACTTCTAAACTACGCTAAAAATTCTTTGAATCTAACTCCAATTTAATAAAAAGTCCTACTCAAATGCTTCTGGGAACTGTGTTAAGTTTTAATGCAAAATGATTTCAAAAGCTGAAAGTATTTTTTTATCATACCTTGCACCAAATTTTTTTGATATAATTTAATCACTCAGCATAAAGCTTAAAATCCTAATTTAGCCCTTCTCCCCCATCTCCCCAACCCGCTAGGAAGGATGGGATAAGAGGGCTTTTGATAGAATAACTTTGAATATTATTAATACTGACTGAAAATCGCGTAATTTTACCGTAATGCAAGTTTCAGCTTCATTTTACCTTACTTTTAATTCCGGGGGTGTGTTTTTCACACACCCCCGGAATTAAAATTATCTAATCCTTGGCTTCCCTCTGTAATAAGAACGCCAGCAGCATAAATTATTTTTTCTGAAACGAGATAATGCTTTTGTAAAATTTGCTCTTTGTTGAATTGAAGTTAGCAAAAAAATAAAGCACGAGATTAAATAATTCGTTCAAAGTCCTTATTAGCGTTCCAATAACCCAACGGACAAACAGTCTGTAATCTATACCGCTCTTTCAATTCAGCTACAAACTGTACTAATATTTCCTCTAACTCATCCTGTTCTAGAGGTTCGTCAGATTTAATTACCCTACAGTAATAAGCTTCCCCACACATTCCTACAGGGTTTTGAGTGTAAGTGTTGCCTGTATATACTTTGGCACTAAACTTATAAATATGAGTGTTTTCATCTTCTACAATTGCAGGAGAGCGAAAACCATCAACAATTTTTTCTACTTTTTTAGTCAAAGACTTGGGTAATCTCAAATCGTCTAGCATAATTTTGTTGTTTGAATTATTAACAATAATTGGGAAACAATAACCGAAAGCTTTCCCGAATCTAGGCATTATTTTTGCTTGCTAGCTTTTTTCAATTCTTTATCTTCACGCGCTTTTAAATTTTTAATTTCAAGTATCCATTTATTGACCTCCTCAATATCACCTAAAGAATCAAAATCGGACAATGACCAATTCATGTATTTACATACGCTAATCACCAACTCTCTAGAAACTGCTAAAAAAGTATTTTTTCAAGACACTGATAAATAATTACTGCTAACTTAATACCAACGTCATTTTTATCAGTTCCGCGCATCATCTCATCAGTTATTAGCTGGTCGTCAATCATCCAAAATTGAGTAAACAAGGAAGAATAACCACTTGCTATTTTTCCTTGTGCCATGTCTTCTTGTAGCTTTAAGCCATAGCGCCAAGGAATATTTAAACGTTTAATTCTTCTTCCTTCAAATGTAAAATCTTTGCTTTCTGTTATTTCATCCGCTTCATCATGTAAATTGATTTCCTCATCAACATTTAGTAATTCAGCAACTAAATGGTTGAAGTCGCGGATATCAAAGTTTAATGAATCCATTAACGCGGCTGTCAGTGGTTCTCGATTCAAGCTATAAGCCTTTGATAACAACCATTCTATAGCTGCTTGACGACCAATTGAGCGGGGAGAACTGCCGACAGATCGCGGTGGTCGAGACTTTTCAATAAATAACAAGTAATCAACTGCTGACAATGGGTGTTGTTCTATCCACTGTCCTGAAGAAGTGGTAAATGTATTATCCTGCGGTTCGACTATCTC
>JBCBPQ010000244.1:0-10848 GCA_039820645.1 Cyanobacteria bacterium J06633_8
ATTTTTGAAAACTTTAGTTATGAGTATAAAACTCATTAAATAAAAAAATAATATTTTGAGGCGCGTAGCGCGATAAATATTTACGTCCTTATTTCAATCTCACGTTTTAAAACGTGAGTTCAACTTCGGCTCTTCCCTCTTCCTTCTTCCTTCGTGAATTTGGGGATTGCTTAATCCGGGTATGAATTTACATTTTTAGCATGATTAAACAAGGTTTTTATAGGGTTTTGCGCTTCTAGTTTAGACACATTCATATTTTCAATCAGCAACGCCAAATTGAATCTATTATTAACCAGAAATATAATGCACTAATTTGAAATTTTTAATTTATTGGATTAACGATTACGTCTTTTTTTTTGAAGCCACATACTAATTCCTGTAACTGCAAGCATCAGTAAGCCAAATGCATTTAAGAATGGATAAATCATTTCTAAATTTATGGGACCAAATTTACCCTTATGCCATTCTAAAAGCCAAATAAACTCCTGGATATTACCGGTAATGACTGCTATTTGATATAAAGAACCTGTTATTAAAGTTAGCACTACGGGTAATACCATGATTGGTGCAATTTTTGAATGTAGTTGTCGTATATGAGCTTTATTAATTGCCATAATCAACCAGCTTGATATTGATAAATGTTCTAAATTATTTAAGGGATTAATGTAAGTATGAAGGGAAACAGTAATTATATGCAGGGTATTCTAAAAAATTCTGCAATGCTGTTTTAACTTCATTCATTAATCCATGATGAATTGCTGAAAATATACCATACATCAATATTCTTTTCTCATCAAAAAATATGAAAATATCATAGTAAACATATTCTTGGTTAAGATATTTAGCCTACAATAACTTATCGTAGTTGGGGATAGCCCGTTCGCGCAGTGAATCGTCAGACTAAGGGCGATGTAAAGGCGTATCGCGATGTTCCGGTTGCGTAAGTCCTGACTCTATAATCAAAATTAATTAAGCAAGAAAAGTAAACTTATATAACAGAATGTAAATAGAACTCTATACTTTAAGATTATTTTGTTTAATTACCTTCCACTTGTTGTAGACATACCTTGATTTTTTACACCGATTCAATTATATAGTTGATTGTTCGGACTGGATAAAGATGTTAATATACATGAAGAATTGAATATGAATTATTTTTGAAATATTAAAACTATGCTAATTCATAATGAAATCATTTAGATTATTTTTTATTCACCCTAATATATAAAGCTATTTTAGGATGTAAATATTATTAATTTACATGAGACAAGATTTTCGTTTATTAAGTATTTACTTAAATATGAATGTTGTATATCACACGCTAGTTTATTTGAAGAGCGTGTAGAATATATGATTTTTAGCAAGTAATTGTATATTGCATAAACAAATGATTTTAAATAATGAAAAAATTTAGATGTTAAAAAATATTATTCATAGATATAGAAAAAAACTAATTCTTGGATTGTTTTTTTGCCTTGCAGTACTGAGTGCTTTGGGGATTACACATCTTCAAAACCAATCTGCCAAATCTCCCATTCAGTTTGAGATGGATATAGCTACTGCTGTTGCCGCTGAGCCGATTCAACCTATTCCCTTAAAATTGGAATTAGATGGAAGAACTGTTGAGCTTGGCAAAAAACTGTTTCACGAACCCAAACTTTCTAGTAACAATAGTATGTCCTGTGCAACTTGTCATATTCTGGAAAAAGGAGGTGCAGAAAGACTTGCAACTTCTAAGGGTATGAACGGACATCAATTATCTTTGAATTCACCAACTGTCTTCAATAGTGGCTTTCAGTCGCGACAATTGTGGGATGGAAGGGTGGAAACCTTGGAAGAGCAAATTGATGGTCCGATTTTGACAGTGGGAGAAATGGGTGGTTTGAGTTGGTCGGATATAGTTAAGAAGCTTAAGCAAGATAATAAATATACTACAGCTTTCAACAAGATTTATGCAGATGGGGTTACAGAGAATAACATTAAGAATGCGATCGCGACTTTTACACGTTCTTTATACACTCCTAATTCACCATTCGATCAATATCTGCGGGGGGATGAAGATGCAATTTCTAAGGAAGCAAAAGAAGGATATAACTTGTTCAAATCCTATGGTTGTGTAACTTGCCATCAGGGAGTGTTACTTGGTGGTAATATGTTCCAAACCCTGGGAATCTTTGGGAACTACTTTGAAGATCGCGGTAATGTGGTTAAACCAGATTTGGGACGTTATAACGTGACCAAAAATGAACTAGATCGCCACGTATTCAAAGTTCCGACTCTACGCAATATTGCTCTTACTGCTCCCTATCTCCACGATGGTAATGCCAAAACCTTGGATGAAGCAATCAAAATCATGGGTAAATATCAGTTAGGAGTGGATCTTCCTCAGAAAGATGTCGATCTGATTATGAAATTTTTGATTACATTGACGGGTGAGTATGAAGGCAAGCCTTTATGATTGGTGTGATGAATTCAATCCAGACGTAAAGATAAATATCAAGGTATGGAGCTAATCTTGGTTCGATGCCTTGTTCAATTAGATAAATGAAAATGGCATACTTACAAAAATGGGGATTATTCAATAAACTCCGTTCGCTTTCTTCAAATCAGAAAAAAACAATTGTAACTGGTAGTGTCTCACTATCCGTGCTGCTATTGTTTTTCCTAATTAGTAAGAGCTTTCCTGCTAATTTTGAAAAATATCAGCAATATCGTGATTCCATTACGAAGTTCCGAGAAGTAGATTTGACTTTTAACCAAGAACTGCTCAAATCTAGGTATGAATTATTTGCTGATTACGATCCATTAGTTAGAAGTATCGCGAAACAGAAAGTTATTCAACAAAAATTACAAAAAATTCCTGATTTTATTCCGACTCAAAAAAGACAAGAAATTGAGCTTATTTTGAAAGAAATCAGAACAGTAATTGCTAAAAGAGAAAATTTGAGCGAACGATTTAAAAGTCAGAATGCATTGCTTAAAAATTCACTCCGCTATTTACCTATTTTGACAGATAAATTGTCTACAAAACTAGATGGGGAAGAAGAAACAAAAGTTTTACAGCAGAATCAAAGTACTGCCTTAAAAAACACGCTAAATGCTTTAATTCGTAATCTTTTACTCTACAATATTACAGTTGATAAACAACTAAGAGAGAACATAGACAATTTAATTGGCGAATTTTCTCAACTTCAACTCCAGTATGAACTTAGTGAAGAAGAATTTCCCAGTCAATTAGTTAAAGCTCATACCAATGTGATTGTAACTACAAAACCCAAAATTGAAGAATTAACCACCCAATTATTACAATCATTAGAGCAAAATACTGAGTCGTTAGAAACAAAAGTTGAAGATAGCTATCAGCAAGTAACTGGATTAGTCAATCTATATCGTTTACTAACCTTTGGTTGGTTTATCCTTGTTTTAGCTTTAATTAATTATCTGTTAATGAAGAGATTGCGTAGAGTAGATCCAGAGTTTTCTAAATACAAAAAACAAATAGAAAACATTACAGCAGTTTTAACAGGTATCTTAAAGAAAGATAAGGTTTCATCTGACACTATAATTACGAATAAATTAGTAAATTTATCCGAACGTCAAGATGAATTAGGAGAATTAGCAAGAGGAATTGAGGAAATAGCAGTAGAAGTAAACAAAGAATCAACTATTGGTATTGAAGAATCCGCTGCTTCTCTTACTGCTCGTTTAACTTTATTAACAGAAAATCGGAAAAAGTTTATTAGTCCTATTGCTTTAGAGCAGCTAGAAATTATAATTGGTGATGCATTAGAGAAGTCGAACTGTAAAATGATTGATTTTCGAGGAAACTTGGAACAAGTTCAGATATTGTTTCGTTATCCACCACAAATTCAACTATCCGAATTAGTTACTCACCTCAAAGCTGTCTCAGCTTCTTACTTCTATGAAAAATTACAAGATATTATCGACTGCACTGAAGAAGGAAGCAAGATTTGGTGTGATTCTTCTTCTATCACTAGCTGTGAAAGTGTGACGGTTTAAATCAAAAGAAGGAATAAAAGGTTGTGGTACTTACAAATCGGTTAAGCATTAAGTCCAAATTGATGGCTTGGCTTTTGGGAATGAGTCTTAGTTCTGTTTTAGTAACGGGAATTGTGAGTTGGTTACGTTTTAAAAACACCGTTGAATCAAGAGTTTTTAAGCAACTCACCAGTGTTAGAGTTTCTAAGAGTAATCAAATTGAATCTTATATTCAAAGCGTGCGAAATCATGTGGAAACTTTAAGTGAAGATTTCATGGTTATTTCCGCCATGGTTGAATTCAATTCAGCCTATAAACTACTCCAAAATCAAGTTATCCCCAACCAATGGCGTGAAAAAATCGGAGATTACTATCGCCAAGAATTTTTTCCCAGACTTTCCAAAAATATTCCTGGACAACAGGTTTTAACTAATTACAGTCCCACAGAACAAGCAGAACAGTACCTCCAATATCACTATATTGCCAATAATTCATTCCCAGTTGGAGAAAAGAATAAACTTAATGATGCCCAAGATGGCAGCGACTATAGTCGGCTCCATAAAAAATATCATGGAAATTTTCGGAATATAATCCAAAAGTTTGGCTATTACGACTTATTTTTAATCGATTTTAATACAGGAGAAATTGTATACTCCGTTGAAAAAGAAACTGATTACGCGACTAGTTTACAACGGGGAGCATACCGACGTAGTAACTTAGCAACAATACTTGAAGCAGTAAAAGATAATCCCGGTAAAGGTTTTGTGCAAGTAGTGGATTTTAAGCCTTATTCACCTTCCTATGCAGTTCCAGCAGCTTTTTTTGCAGCACCGATTTATAATGGACCCCATATTGTAGGAGTTTTAGCAGTTCAATTCCCAGTGGAAAAAGTCAATGAGATTTTAACTGTAGAACAGAATTGGGATGGTTTGGGAAAAACGGGAGAAGTTTATCTAGTAGGTTCGGATTTACTGATGCGTTCGGTTTCTCGATTTCTCATCGAAGATCCCAAAGGATATGAAGCTAAATTACGCGAATCGGGATTATCTGACCGTACTGTCGATTTGATTAAACGGTTGAACACTTCTATTTTACTCCAACCAGTTAACACTGAAGCAGCCCGCTCAGCTATTGGTGGGGTTGCCGGAACTGCAATTGTCAACGACTATCGGGGAATTGAGGTACTCAGTTCCTATGAAAAACTGAAAATTCAAGGACTAGAATGGGCAATACTAGCAGAAATAGATAGTTCCGAAGCTTTTGAACCATTGTATGCATTACAAACATATCTAATTGTCTTGGCTGCAATTGTGATTCTGCTAATGGTTGGTTTATCTAGTTTGCTAGCACAAAACTTTGTCAAACCAATTCAAACCCTAATTAATGCAGCAGATAGGGTTAAGCATGGCGAACATGATGTGAAAGTGGAGTTGACAAGACAAGATGAACTCGGAGAATTAGGACAAGCATTTAATCATATCATGGATGGGATACGCGTCCAAGGTGAATTAGTTAAGCAGAAAAAACTTGATAACAACGCCCTGTTGTTGAATTTCTTTCCCGATACTGTGGTTGCAAGAATCAAACAAGGCGAACAACAGATAGTTGATTTTATCCCTCAAGCAACGGTCTTGTTTGCCAGAATTGCTGGTCTTTCTCAATTATCTACAAGCAAACCAACTCAAGAAGTATTGGTAATTTTTAATAAATTAGTCAATGTTTTTGATGAAAATGCCAGAAAATATGGAGTCAGTAAACAAAGTACAATCGGAGAAAATTATGTTGCTGTGTGTGGTTTGTCCAGTTCCTATCTTGACCATGTAGAACGCACCGTTAAATTTGCACTGCAAATGCTAGAAACTCTTGATGCTATTAATCAAGAATATGATTTAGATTTAGGTTTGCGGATTGCGATCCACTCCGGTTCTTTAATGGCAGGTATTGTTGGAACTCAGAACTTCGCATACCAAATCTGGGGGGAAACGGTAGATATTGCTGCTAACCTAAGTAATAATTTGGAAGCTAATGGCATATTGGTTACACAAATAGTTGGCGAAAATCTATCTAACCAATATTTTGTCATTAAGCACAATTCAATTGAAATTAACGGTTTGGGAGAACTTCCTACCTGGATGCTCGTTGCACCATCGAAAAACAGCCAACAGCTACATCCTGTTGAATCATAGTTATTACATTGTTATTAAATTTTAAAAAAAATTCTAATTAGTTTTGAATTATGGATCGGTCAATCTTAATATGGGGATTGGTTATTATTATAGGGGTTCCGTTGCTATCTCTAATTTTGTTAGAGTGCATTCGGTTTATGGAACGACGAAAGAGTTTGTTGACTCCCGTAGTACGCAATCTCTGGAGATATGTTCTACCTCTTGTGGCTATTTTGGCGGTAATGAGACATTTATTACAGCTAAAACCCACAGCACTAGCCGTTAGACTTGTAGAAACTGGTGTTTGGCTTGCGACAATTGTTACATTACTTTCTTTAATTAACGCTGTTTTAACCACCAAGGAAGCTAAATCCGATACCTTTCAGTTCCAAGTTCCCAATCTATTTTTCCAAGCAGCACGAGCTGGTGTAATCGTGTTTTTATTGGCTCAATTGCTAGGTAGCACCTGGCAAGTAAATGTAGGAGGAATATTTCAAGCATTGGGAGTAGGGTCTGTGGTAATTGCTTTAGCACTCCAGGACACCTTTAGCAGCATTGTTTCCGGTTTACTGCTTCTATTTGACAGACCATTTAAAATTGGAGATTGGATTGAGTTTGACGGTACCAAAGGTTATGTTGCTGACCAAAACTGGCGTTCTGTGACCTTAAGCAATCCAGACTGGGAGAAAAAAATAATCGTTCCCAATGGGATGTTAGCAGGTGCCAAGATTGATAATTTTGGACAGGAAGGGGTTTGGAAAGGTATTTATGTGAGTTTTTCCTATGACGACCCCCCAAATCGTGTTTTGGAAGCACTACAAACTATCTCTCTTGGATTAGATAAAGATAAAAATCCCAACAAAAGACTAATTGACCCAGATATTTATCCTTTTATTGACTCTTTTGGAGACTCGGGGATTAATTACTCAGTGTGGTATAAAGTAATGCCTACAGGAAGTGGATTTATTTACAAATCCCTGATGTCGCGGATTTATTCTGTAGCAAAACGCTATAACCTGACAATTCCTTACCCCATTGAAGTACAGTACAACGTAGATGCTCGCGATGGAATTCCAAATACAATACCGAGTCAGTTAGAAGACCGCCAAAATGAAAATTTCACTTTTTTGCGATCGCTTTCTTACTTTTCCTACTTGGATTCAACACTTTTAGAAACTTTGGCAGAGCAGGTGACTTTAAAGGATTATGCTCTTGGAGAAATAATTATTCAAGCAGGACAAGCCGATGAAGGACTTTACATTTTGCGACAAGGAAATGTAGAATTATTCATCGAAAATAAGAATGGCGAACGCAAACGGGTTTACAATCTCTCGGTAGGGGAATTTTTTGGTGAGATGGCACTTTTACCTGGGGAGTTGAGTCCTGTATCTGTGATTTCCCTCAATGATGTTCAAGTTTTGATTGTTAAACACGACCTAGCTCAGGGCATGATTGATAGTAACCCAAAATTTGCTCGGGAAATGAATCAATACATTGAAGAACGCAAACGGTCTGTGTATTTGGCAAAGGGTTTAGAGAATATATCTACAGAGAATGTGGAAAATGCAAATAGTAATGGTTTAATCAAGTTACCTTCACTACTTGAACAACTTACTTCTGATTCAAGCTTCCTCAAGGATTGAATATGATGCAAAGATGGTGCTTAAAAATTTTTATCCTCTTGATGCTTACTTTGGTAGCTTGTACTAATCAAACACAGCGATCTAATTTTCGAGGAAATCGTAATCAGAAGGATTCAGACGACCCCTATACCCAGTTTACTAGGTCAATCAATTTATTAGAATCGCAGTCAGAAAATTTTGAGGTAGATGCTCAAATTAGAGGTAATCAGAAAAGTAACGGTGAGAATGAAGTCAAACTACCTTTAGTTAAACCTTTAGAGGTTGAAGGTAACATAATAATAGCAGGTTCTTCTGAAATCGAACCTTTAAATAAGTTGATTTATGAGCGTTTTATTCAGCAAGGCTATGCAGGAGTGATTGACTTAAATGGGATTGGTTCCACTGCTGCGATTAAACTCTTCTGCGAGCAGCAAGATTACGATCTAGTGACTATTACCCGCGCTCTGCGAGAAGATGAGATCGCAGCTTGTAGGGCTAAAGGTCATCAACCCATTGGATTCCAGATTGGAAAAGATGCCTTGATGATTGTAGTTAGTCGCCAAGATAGTTTTGTTAAGCAAGTCACAAGGGCAAACTTAGCAGCCATGTTGACAGTTGAAAAATGGTCTAATGTTAATCCCAACTGGCCAGAAAGACCAATTGAAAGAATCTTATCTAGTCCTTCTGTCGCCCTTGATATAGTCTTAGAAAAGGCTTTCGCAGGAAATTCACAGTTAAGTATAAATCCCTTAAATACTAAATATTATAAAGATTATGAATCCATAATCCAAAATCTGAGTAACACCCGCTATAGAGTTGGTATGCTCAGCTATTCTGCTTATCAACCTGTATCTAGATCTTTAAGAGCGATCGCCCTTGATGGTGTTGCTGCGAGTCCCAAAGCAATTGAAAATGGTACTTATCCACTAAGTCAAACTTTATTTATATATACCGATGTGAATCGAATCAAGCAGAAGCCCCAGGTAAGTGCTTTTATTAATTTTTATCTAACATATGTAAATGAAGAAATCAAGAAAACAGGACTTTTGCCTATCGCTCAAAAGGAATTGAATCAATCAAAAATAAAGTGGTTAAAAGTTATGGGGCTTAAAGCTCAGTTGAGTAATGAGTAATGAGTAATGAGTAATGAGTAATGAGTAATGAGTACTATTTTCGATAGGATTATATAGTCAGGACTTACGCAACTGGCATATTTTCTTTGTAGGGGCACGTGACACTTTGATTAACTTTGAACGTAGTAACAATTTTTTCAGTGTCACGCACCACCAGAGTTTTGTGACACGCAGCCTTAGGGAGATCCAAGAAATAAAATGTCCCACCGTTTTACAAATATTCCGGTTAAAACCTAGATATACTGGGGTGTCGCCTGAAAGGCGACACCGACGGTGGGACATTTTATTATCTGTAAGTGCCTTAGTCCTAAGTAAGTAATTAACCGGACTTGATATAACTCATTACTCAGGAGAAAATTCTAAATTCTAAATTCTAAATTCTAAATTCTCAACTTCTAACTCGAAGTCACTTTTACTAGAACTAATCCAGCTTCTTCTTTAGTATCAAATACTTCTAAAGGCTTTTGTGCGGGACCTTTAATTACTTCACCATCAGGGCTAAAAGTTGAACCATGACAGGAGCAAGCAAAATTTTTGGTATCAGATTGCCAATCTAAAATACATTCCTTATGAGTGCAGGTAGGATTAACAGCAGATATATTTTTGTTGTCTGGGTGACGATATATCATAACTGTTTTACTGGCACTTTTTTTATCTAAAACAACTCCTTTACTATCTATTTCTTCAACCTTTGCCAGAGCTTGAAATCCATCTTCCCGTTTAGAAGTATCAATAAGAGGTTTATCCGATGTTGTTTCTGACTCTTCCTGTTGAGAATTACAAGCTGTAAGCACCAGATGCAAAGAATTTAAAGATAAACCAATGCCAAGCCAAAAAATAAATTTACGACGTTCCATATTTTAATTTTAATTTCTGTGTCAAGTAAGATTTATGCATGATATCTTATCAATTTTTATTCCTATGAGAGTTAGCTTATTTTAAATTTTTATCGTTACTCTCAAGGCTTTAAATCCAATATTTAAAATCAAATATGCTGTATTTTGTGGTGGAGCTTCATCGCACCCAAAAGTTTTTCTTAGAAGGGCGATCGCAAATCACGATTAGGTAAACTCCAGTGTTAAAAACACTATAGGAATAATCTCCCTTTTATCAACAGAACTGTTTACATTGATAAAACTATCAAAATAATTGGCAGCTAATTCATCGTAAAATTCTTCAGCGCCTATTTTTGTAGACATAGTTTCCTTCCTCGCAAATATTGTATTGTAAAAGTAATCGGTACCATTATCAATCAACAATTAATAATTTTTATACACTTATAGCTTGTGCTACCTCATATAAGCCATTCTTTTCAAGCTTACGAATAGTTTGATAATCTTGTTGAACAATTTCTGAATTTTCATGAACCAGAAAAATATAACCAGGAGATGATGTTAAATCAATAGACATCTCCGGAAATTAGATATGCGTCACCCAGAAACCTTGTAGAGACGCGATATATCGCGTCTCTACATTCTTTTTCGGAGATGTCTAATCGTCTTTTTAATTAATCCATCTTTTTTTATTGATAAATGCATATCGCAAAAAGATGGTAGTTTTCTAATTTCATCTATCTGAGATATCGATTTAATTTTTCCCTCAACTTCGGAAGCAATATTAATTTTACATGATTTTTTGAGCCACTCTCAGGTTTATAAAACCTGAGATTCAGGCATACATTCTAGCTTTTCGACCTTAATGTCTATCTGGCTAAAAGTGACTGACTTGTGGGATAACTCGTCTGAGGAACAATGACTGCTCCTGATTTCGGACGCGCCTACTGGGCTTCGAGTTTGTTGATATAACTTCCATGCATCCACAAGGATCGGCTCCGACCCCGAATACTCATATTGAGCATCTAACAATGAAAGCGAATCGTCATTAACGTGTCTAGCAAGAAAAGCGGTAAACAGGTCTCTGTGCATTTTA
>JBCBPQ010000245.1:0-10808 GCA_039820645.1 Cyanobacteria bacterium J06633_8
TCATCAAGTGACCATTTTCTGTCGTTCCTATCCAAATCAACCGCAAAATGAAGTGATAAATGGAGTTAGGTATATTCGTAGCGGAGGATTTCCCCAAAGTCCTAATATTTGGTTAGATTTGCTCAAAGACCTAATTTATGCTTTACAGAATTTCCCAAATCTTCCACCGGCAGACATTTTAGTCATTAATGATTTTTGGTTACCTGTATTTGCTGCTTTGCGTCCCAAGGTTGGCAAAATAGTCATAAATGCGAATCGGTTTCCTAAAGGACAATATCCTCTATACGCAAGAACAGCTTCCTTTACAGCTGCATCAAAAGCGATTTCTGACGCAATAGCTCAACAATATCCTGCGGCTATTTCTCGGTTGAAAGTAATTCCTAACCCTATTAATACTCGTGCATTTTCTCCACCGATTTCTACTCGCCCTACTAGAGAAAATAAAACAATTTTGTATGTAGGTAGAATCCATCCAGAAAAGGGAATTCATCTTTTATTAGATGCTTTTGCTATTTTATTTAAACAGTTTTCTCAAGTAAAATTAAAAATTTTAGGACCTTTTAAAGAAAATCAAGGTGGTGGCGGAGAAAACTATTTGCGTACTCTCAAAGCAAAAATACAAGGATTACCTATTGAATTTTTAGAACCAATTTTTGACCAGTATAAATTAGCTGAGGCTTATCATTCAGCGGATTTATTTTGTTATCCTTCTCTTGCTGAAAAAGGCGAGTCATTTGGAGTTGCTCCTCTTGAAGCAATGGCAACAGGTTTAGTTCCAATAGTATCAAACTTAGCTTGTTTTAGAGACTTTATTGAAGAAGGAAAAACAGGCTATTTTTTCGACCATCGTAGCACTAATGCTGTGCAAAATCTTTCAGAGGCTTTTGCTTCAGCAATTATGAATTGGGAAATAACTCATAAAATGGGTGTAAAAGCTGTTCAAAAGGCACAAGAGTTTAGTTATAAAAAAATTGCTGACTTGTATTTAGATGAGTTTGAGCAATTACAGAAATTACCTAAGCAGGAAGCGCATCTACAAACTTTATAAATAATTAAAATTTTGGTCATAGCAGCACATTAGATATTTTAATAAATTTAAGATTAAGCAGTTCTTAAACTATTGTGATTTTACTAAATATTTTGCTCTCTAGGTCCCCGAAAATAGACAAGCATTTGCAGCCTTAAGCAGATACTTTCCTTCGGTTATGGGTTCTGTAATGATTGTTGAAGTTTGTAAGTAAACATATATGTTAGAAAAAATTACTCCTCTCATCCTTACCTTCAACGAGGCTTCTAATATAGGTCGTACTTTAGCACGCCTTTATTGGGCAAAAAGGATTATTATTATCGACAGTTATAGTAGTGACAATACTTTAGATATTGTAAAAACAATTCCTCAAGTTGAGGTATTTCAACGAAAATTTGATACTCACGCAACGCAATGGAATTACGGTTTAGAGCAAGTTCGGTCTGAATGGGTACTTTCTCTTGACGCAGACTATATTATCACGAATGAATTAGTTTCTGAAATTAAGACTTTGATAGTCGATGATGAGATAAATGGTTACTTTGTCAAGTTCAAATATAGTATTTTTGGCAAACCACTTCGATCTACTATACTTCCCCCTCGTCAAGTCCTGTTTCGCAGAGACAAAGCAATTTATATTGATGATGGACATACTCAGCTTTTGCAAGTCAAAGGCAAATCTGAAATGCTATGTTCTTATATTTATCATGATGATCACAAATCTTTAAGTCGCTGGTTATGGGCGCAAGATCGCTACATGATAATTGAGGTCAAAAAGCTCGTACAGACTCCTCAAAGTGAATTGAGCTTGAGCGATAAAATTCGCAAACAAAAAATTATAGCCCCCTTCATTATCCTATTCTACTGCCTCATTTTCAAAGGCGGTATTCTTGACGGTTGGCAGGGTTGGTACTATGCTTTTCAGCGAGTTTTAGCTGAAATTTTACTTTCTATTAGGTTAATTGAATATAACAATTTACAAAAACGAAAAACTTTAAGTGATACAGTAACAGTATTTCCCAATTCTTAGTTATACTCAAAATGCGCTAGTAAAACATATGGTATTTTTATTATTCTTTGTGTAAAACTCTATAAATATATATACAAGAAATTTTTCTTGGACAATTATTGAAAAATATATTTTTTTAACTTTGCTTAAGAATGAAGTTTAGGCTAATTTAAACTCCACTAAAAAAGTACCAATAATTATTGTTACGGCTTACCACAATTGCAGCATCATCTCCAAACTTTGACCAAAACCTTAACTAGAATATAAAATTATGTTTGAATTGTGGTGAATAAACAATTGATTAATGTACTCAGAAAACATTGGCTGTTTGGTGTCGCAGGAATAATTGTAATCCTTGTGAGTATTATTCCCATACGTTTGGCGATCGCCTCTCGTATCGCACCCCAACCCCAAGCCATCCTAACTCTAGGTGGTGGACAAATCCGAGAAGAATTTACCGCTCAATTTGCCCAAAAGCATCCAACTCTTGATATTTGGGTTTCTAGTGGTATACCTCCAGAAAAAGCCCGTGCTATCTTCTACAGGGCAGAAATTTCAGATAATCGCCTATACCTTGACTACCGTGCTGCTGACACCGTTACTAACTTTACCAGCCTTGTTCAAGACTTCCAACAACGTCGCATTCATCATCTTTATCTAATTACTTCTGACTTTCATATGCCTAGAGCAAAAGTCATTGCTACCATTGTTCTTGGCAGCCAAGGTATCACTTTTACCCCTGTTTCCATTCCTTCTAGGGAACCACAAGAATCAATAATTCGTATAATTCGTGACGGTATTCGCTCCATATTATGGCTTTTTACGGGATTGACAGGAGCAAGTATTAATCCTGAAATATCATAATATTAGAATAAAACTATAAGCAAAATTACAAGTTTAATTTCATAACCCTTACCATATATAGAGACGTAGCAGTTTTACGTCTCTAAAATTTTTATTCATATATCTATGTATTTAAATAATTACTCTCTCGGCACTTACACTCCAGGAACACACTACTGGAAGCAACTTTTATGGTATTTTATAGGCTCACCTTTAGTTAAAAGTTACTGGATTCCGTTTTCTACTGTTAAAGTTAAGATACTCCGGCTTTTTGGTGCAAAAATTGGTATTGGTGTTCGGATTAAAACGGGAGTGAAAATAAAATTTCCCTGGCGTTTGATAGTCGGCGATTATGTTTGGATTGGAGAAAATGCTTGGATAGATAATCTTGATGTAGTAACGATTGAAAGCCATGTTTGCATCTCTCAAGGTGTTTATCTTTGCACGGGAAATCATGATTGGAATCATCCCGATTTTAAATTGAGAACTGCACCAATTCAAATTCAAGAAGGTAGTTGGATTGCTGCAAAGTCAATAATTGGTCCCGGAGTTGTAGTTGGTAAAGGAGCAATTCTAGCCCTTGGTGGAGTTACAGGACGTTCTTTAAAACCGATGACAATTTATTCTGGAAATCCAGCCCAAGCTATTAAGAAAAGAAAATAAAAATTTTTCTATTTTTCTCTAAAAAAATAATATATAAGCTGTTGTATTTTATTTTGTATATAAGATACGGGTAAAATTTCCTACCATAAAAAGTTGATTTTTAGGACTTACAAACTAGCAAATTATCTTGTATATTGCGTGACCTTTTAAGAGATATTGTGCGTAGTTACAAGCTTGATAACGTCACACACCACTTGTATCTTGTGAGAATATCGTAAGTTCTGAAATTTGAAATTAATAAAAAGGCTTGTAATAGTAATTCAAAATACGGGAGCATCCACTTTTGGAATAAACATAATTTTTGTACTCCAAAAAACCTATTATGTAGTTGATCTAAAAAAGTCTATCTGCCGAAACTGGATGCTCCCCAAAATACCTATCCATCAAATAAATAAGTAAATATCTAGATTTACTTTTACAGTAAGCAAATTAATATAAACCCATCTATAGAAACACTTGACATCAAAATCAAAATTTCTATTCAGTAATTATATAGTAATTATTAACTATGGCAAAATTCACGCCAGAAGAATATCCCAGAATTTCCGGTTCTCTTTTAGATTTGTATCAAGAGTTCATGGAATTCAAAGAAGAAGATGACGAGGATGAGGACGACGAAGACAACGACGAAGATGAAGAGGATGCAGACGAAGTTGAAGATATAGAAAATTCAGAAGCTCCAGAAACTTTTTCTAATAGCAATGACACTCTCAATGTTGATGAGAGCGCGACTAAAGTAATGGTAAAAATTACTAGTAGCGATGTAGAAGGTTTATTACCAGAATTAGAAAAATTAGGTTTTGAGGTTCTAGGTTCTGCACCAAGTCTTTACTTTATTGAAGGGTGGATGCCAATTGAAGAGATGCTACAGCTTGCATCTCTTGACGAACTGGGACTTATGGGTGTTTTGCCAGTGTATGCTCCTGTAACTAGCGCTGGTTCTGCAACCAGTCAAGCTGATTTTGTTCAGGAAACTGAGCGAGTACGCGAGTCTCTACCTATAGGTTTTGATGGCTCCGGAGTAACTATCGGTGTGATGAGCGATAGTTATGACGTTTCTGGTAATGGCTCTGCTGCGGCTGATATTGCTTCGGGGGATTTACCATCTGCGGGAGTCAATGTTCTACAAGAAGGTCCCAGCGGAAGCTCTGATGAAGGTAGAGCTATGTTGCAGTTGGTTCATGACTTAGCACGAGGTTCTGACTTAGCTTTTGCTTCGGTATTTAATGGTCAGCTTAATTTTGCTCAGCAAATTCGCGATTTAGCCGATCCAATTTTAGGTAATGCTGAGGTTTTGGTGGATGATGTTACTTACTTTGCCGAACCTTTCTTTCAAGATGGAGTAATTGCTCAAGCTGTTGATGATGTAGTAACTAACGACGGTGTAACTTACTTTGCTTCTGCTGGAAACCGTGCTAGAAGTGCCTATGAGTCAACCAGCTTTAATGCTGTAGCAGATTCAGCTTTAGATATTATTTTAAGTAGTCCTGTTGGTAGTTCCTACCATGATTTTGATTCGGGTGCAGGTGTTGATACACGACAACAAATTACACTCAACAACGGTCAATCATTTACACCAGCTTTCCAATGGGATGACCCGTTTTACACTGCTGGTGATGTCGAGACTAATCTCGATATCTTTTTAATCGATAGCTCTAACACTGTCGTAGCATCTTCAATCGATAACAACATTTTTAATCAAACTCCTTTTGAAACGTTTGATTTTACCAATACTAATGGGAGTCAACAAGATTACGATGTTGTAATTCGCTTGACTGATGGACCTGCACCAGGACGTATAAAATACGTGAATTTTGGTACTCGCGGATTCCCTTCTGAATATCCTCTTGATGCTCCTACAGTTAATCCCCATGCAGCAGCAGAAAATGGTCGTGCAGTGGCTGCTATTGGCTATTTTGAACAAACAACTCCAGAAGCTTTCACTTCTGAAGGTCCTACTACAATCTTGTTTGAACCAGACGGTACTCCTAAAGCGACCCCTGAAGTTCGTCAGACACCAGATTTTGCAGCTATCGACGGTACTGATACTACATTCTTTGGTAGTTCTGATTTTGATAGTACTGGTTTTCCCAACTTCTTTGGTACATCAGCCGCTGCACCCCATGCAGCAGCGATAGCAGCTTTGATAAACCAAGCAAATCCAACTTTTACTCCCGCAGATATTTATAACGCATTGGAAACCACAGCTATAGATATCGGTGCAGCTGGTTTCGATAACGTTACCGGATTTGGCTTAATCAATGCTTACGATGCTGTATTCGGTGACGTGGTACCAGCATCGCTGAATTTCACCGATGATTTTGAAGATGGGGATTTACCTATTGCTTATGAAACTAATACTAATGGTGCGGGAAGAATTCAGGTAACTACAGAAAATAATCCCATCGGTACACAACATCTGACTCTAGATGCTGCTTTTGGAAGATTTTCTCTCAATGAAGTAATTCTCCACGTCGATACCACTGGCTTAGACAATGTTCAACTTAGCTTCGATCATAGAGAATTCGGGGATTTTGATGACCCCATGCCAGCTACCTTCACCGGTTCAGACGACTCTGATGGTGTAGCGCTGAGTGTTGACGGTACAAACTGGATTCGTTTGATTAGCTTGACTGGCAGCAATTCCACCGAAACTTATCAAACACGGAACTTTGACTTAAGTTCAATCGCTGCTAGTAATGGTTTGACTCTCGGCTCGGATGTACAAATTAAATTCCAGCAATTCGGTAATTCTGCAATTAACTCATCGACTTCTCCAAGTAGTAGCGGTGGATTTGCTTTTGATAATATTTCTGTCACAGGTAGTAACACTCTTAACGGTACACCCGCACGAGAAACCCTAACAGGTACAACAGCAAACGACGTAATCACTGGTTTACAAGGTGGAGATACCTTAACTGGTGGTGCTGGTAACGATGAATTTGTATATACTACTTTCCGCGATGCTGGAGATAGAATTACCGACTTTACAAATAATGTGGACAAAATTGACCTCGACCAACTATTTGATAGTCTTAGCCTTGGTAGCCTTGATTATTCCAGTGCAACTTCAGGTGGATACTTAACCTTTGTAGATTCAGGAGCAGATTCTGTAATCTTTATCGACAGCGATGGCTCCTCCGGTGCTGGACGTGCAACACCGTTTATTCTTGTAGAAAATATAGCTTCCGCAACCTTAGATAATTCCAATAATTTTGTTATTTAAATTAGTCCGCCGGGGGTTGTAAACCCCCGTCTAATAGCTAAAGTCGCTCTTTTGACGACTGAAAAATTACCTACAAAATGAAACTGGCAGGAGTATTACTTTAGTCCTATTTATAGGACTTCTGCTATTAGACAGGGACTTGCAGTCCCTGGCGAGTAATGGTTTTAACTACTTTTGTATAACTCAACTATTGCCTATTCCCTATTCCCCGTTCCCTGTTCCCTAGTCGCTACGAGTTATTCCCCAAATCAAACCGGATTCCCATACTTATTTATCTTCAGTTAAAAAACAGATTAACCGCTAATTATATTTAAAGAATAGTTTTTCGACTGTAAAAATCTACTTCACAAAATAGTAATTATTTTTACTTGAAATACTGCTTAAGAAGTATCATAATTCATCAGGTGTTATCTATGGATTGCATTATCCTCTTCTCACAATTACCTCAGAGGCAAAGAGTATTTTAATTACTTGTTTAATTTGTCTCAAGATTTGTGTGTTCCTTTTAAAATGACAAAGTTAATTAATAAATTCAAAAATTACAATATGTAATCTTATTTTTGTCTTTTGATTGTTAATAAAATGTCTAGAGCTAGAAAAATTTAGCTGAGTGTATTATGGCGTAATAAAGAAAGTAAATTCAGCAAATTTCATAGTACTTCTTAAAGCTATTCAGAACGCAATAAAAATAATTTTGAATGCAATTATTGAGGATTAACCAAAATAATAAAAATCAAGATTTATTTAACTTTTATTGTGTTACATCCCTCTTGACTTGATTCATGTCTAATTATTGCGCGAGTAAACTTGTTAAACTTTCTTTTACTTGACATATGTGAAGGTAAAACTACAAGATTTACAGTAGCTTTTACGTATTAGTACCAACTTATATCTAGCATCCAATCTCTTTCTGAAGTAAGAAATGAGAAAGAAATTTCAGGGAAAACGCATCGGTAGAGAAGTAAAAGATGTGGTTTATCTATCCGAAAAGCTGCTGGCGCATTTGATTGCTAGAAGGTTTGGTGAAGAGAACTAGTAGCTCTTAATGTGATTAGTCGATAAGTGGAATTTGTCTGGGAAATTTCGGAATTGATTTGATGGACATTTTACTCAATTATTTTTCAAAAGTTGAGTAAAACATGGTTTGGAAATAAAACCAGAACGCTGTAAAACTTACTGTAAATTCTTAGGAGTTGCATTTAATGGCAATACTCTTCTCGGAAAATTTTAATAGCTTTACTGGAGGCTTTGCCCCTTCTCCTACTGTCGGACAATTGGACTCCGATACATATTCAATTACCGGGCTTTCTGATGGGACTTTGGCTTTTGCTGAAACCGGAACATCGGGAGATTTCAACAGAGGCACATCAACTGGAGGTGTATCAACTGGTGGTATTTACGCCTTTGATAAAGGTGCTGGTGATGTTTTTCTTGGTGTACAACCAGGGGGAAGTGATTTTACCTCTGGTGAAATCATTGTAAAAGTTACTAACACTACTGGTTCCGCCGTTACAGACTTAAATGTTTCTTACGACGTTGTTTCTTTAAACAATGCAGATCGTGGAAACTCATTAAACTTTTCCTATTCAGAAGACAACACTACTTATAACCCCGTTGCAGCTTTAGACTTTATAACTGCTGCTGCGGCAGATACATCACCAGCTTTTGTTACCACAGCGAAATCTACCACTATTACTGGTCTTAATATTGCAAATAATGGTGATTTCTACCTAAAATTTGCTGGAAATGATGTCAGTGGTAGTGGTAGTCGCGATGAATATGGTATCGATAATATTCAAGTAGAAACAACAACTTCTACCCCCGGTGTAACAATCACCGAATCAGGTGGTAGCACCGATATCGCTGAAGGTGGTGCCACAGATACTTATGATGTAGTACTCAACACCGCCCCCGCAGCAGACGTAACGGTAAATATTACAACTGACGCTCAAACTAGTACCGATTTAGCAAGTCTCACCTTTACTTCCACTAATTGGAATACACCACAGATAGTAACTGTTACCGCAGTTGATGACGCTGCTGACGAAGGTAGTCACACTGGAACTATCACCCATACGGTTAGTAGTACCGATACTGACTATAACGGTATTACTGCTGCTTCTGTTACGGCTAATATCACCGATAACGACGGAACTGTAACCCCACCAACTCCTTCTGCCGTTATCATCAACGAAATAGATGCTGACACACCAAGTACTCCAACCAACGATTCAGCAGAATTTATCGAACTTTACGATGGTGGTGCGGGGAATACTTCCTTAGATGGCTTAGTTGTTGTTCTTTACAATGGTAGTAGCGACACATCTTACAACGCTATTGATTTAGACGGCTTGACTACCGATGCCAGCGGCTATTTCGTAATTGGTAGTTCTAACGTTGCAAATGTAGACTTAACTGAATTTACCACCAACGGTTTACAAAACGGTGCGGATGCTGTTGCTCTTTATCAAGCTAACGCTACTGACTTCCCCAACGGTACCGCAGTCTCCACAACAAATCTAATTGATGCGGTTGTCTACGACACCAGCAACAGTGACGACGCTGGCTTGCTGCCGTTACTAAACGCTAGTGAACCGCAGGTAAATGAAGATGTTGATGGTGATGCTGCAAATCAATCGCTTCAACGGATGCCTAATGGTTCTGGTGGCGCACTCAATACCAGTTCTTATTTAGTTGGTACTCCTACTCCCGGTGCAGCAAACAACGCTACTGGTAGTAATGCTGGTGGTGGTGGAAGTACAGGTGGCGGTGGAGTCACCGTTCCCGGTATCACCAAAATTCACGATATTCAAGGTAGCGGTACCATAAACATTCAAGATGGTAACACCGTAACTATTCAAGGTATTGTTGTTGGTGATTTCCAAGGTGTTTCTGCTACTGCAACAGGTGATTCAAGTCCACAACTGCGTGGTTTCTTTGTCCAGGAAGAAGGTGCTGATGAAGATGGAGACCCCACTACTTCCGAAGGTATCTTTGTATTTGACGGCTTGAATTCTTCTACTGCTGTTAACGTCGGCGATTTAGTTACGGTTACGGGGTTAGTTCAAGAGCGTAACGACAACCTTGCTGGTGAAGGACTAACCAGTCTTAATATTTTCGGCAGTAATGGTACCGTAACAGTTGATACGCCTAATTTTACAACCATTACCCCAACTCAAGTAACTCTCCCAGAAACCACTGATGGAGAACTAGAGCGCTACGAGGGGATGTTGATTGAAGTCAACGGTGGTGCTGGTGATGGTCCGATGACTGTCAGCCAGAACTTCTTCTTAGGTCGCTACGGTCAGATGACTCTCTCTTCTCCAGATGATAGCGGTACTGCGGGAAGATTATATAAGCCGACCAATTTATTTGATGCTGGTAGCGCCCAAGCCACGGCTTTAGCAGATGAGAATGCCCGTCGCATCTTGATTTTGGATGATGGTTTCGACCAAAACATACTTGGTGACAACCCCAATCCCGTACCTTATCTTCCCGATGACTCCGATGCCAATGCAAATAACATTCGACCGGGGTCTACTATCACCAATTTGGTTGGTATCTTAGACCAAGGTCAGATTAACTCTGCTCCTTTCCCAGATACTAACTACGACTATCGTCTGCAACCAACTCAAGCTCCTGTATTCAATAACATAACAAATACTCGTACAGCGGCTCCTGACCCAATTACTGGTAGGCTCAAAGTAGGTAGTTTCAACGTATTGAACTACTTTAACGGTGATGGACAAGGCGGTGGTTTCCCCACTTCTCGCGGTGCCGATACAGCAGCCGAATTCACCCGTCAGCGCGACAAGATTATTCAAGCGATCGTCACATTAGATGCTGATATCTTGGGCTTGATGGAGATTGAAAACGACGGCTACGGAACTGATAGCGCGATTAAAGACTTAGTTAACGGTTTGAATGCTGTTGCAGGTGCTGGAACTTATGCTTTTGTTGACCCCGGCACATCTCAACTCGGTACAGACCAAATTGCCGTTGGTTTTATCTACAAACCCAGTGTAGTTACTGCCGTTGCA
>JBCBPQ010000246.1:0-10687 GCA_039820645.1 Cyanobacteria bacterium J06633_8
AATAATTGCGGATATATAGAAGATAGAGATATCAATGCAGCGATTAATATTCTGCAAAAGGGTCTAAGTACGGTGGGGCACACCGAATCTTATAAGCTTGGGGAGATAGAACCACTGGCCGGCGTTGGAGAAATCCTGCTCGGTTAAGTTTTGTCCGTGAACCAAGAATCCCCCGCATTCTATGCGTGGGGAGTGTCAAACTCTTCCGGATAGAATCTGGGAGTTAATTGGAGACTTCCATTGATGCTGGTAAAGGAGCTAATTTTCCATCTTCCATATAAACAATGCGATCGGCAATATCTAAAATGCGGTTATCGTGAGTTACCATCAGAATCGTGCAGCCTTGTTCTTTCGCTAATTTCTGCATAATATTAACGACATCTCGTCCGGTTTTTTTATCGAGTGCAGCGGTTGGTTCATCTGCTAAAACAATTTTTGGCTGACTAACAAGCGCTCGTGCAATGGCAACCCTTTGTTTTTGTCCTCCAGATAAGTCATCGGGATAATAATTAACTCGGTTTCCTAATCCAACTATTTCTAATATTTCAATCGACTTTTGATACATTTCTTGAGTAGAAATTTGCGGATGAACTTCTAAACCCATTCTTACGTTTTGAAGTGCGGTCAAGCTTTCATGTAAATTATGCGCTTGGAAAATATAACCATGATTACGTCTAGCAATTGTCAATTGTTTTGCAGAAGCACCAGATAATTCTTTTCCTAATACTTTGATGCTTCCTTCTTGAGCCGAACGTAAGCCACCGCAAATTGTCAAAAGTGTTGTTTTTCCAGAACCGGATGGCCCGGTCATGATAATAATTTCACCAGTTTTTATTTCTAAATTTATATCAAATAATGCCTGCTTGCGAAGCTGACCTTTACCAAAATAATGATTAAGATTGTGGATAGAAATAGCTGGTTCTTTTATTAATTTATCTTCCATTTTTATGTTTTTTTAGTCAATTGTGATGATTATTAAAACTGCATAAAATCCGAGAAAATTGAGAAATATATTTAGATAAATTCTGAATTATTTGATAAATCCTCACTGCTCACTGTTAACTGCTCACTGTTCACTGTTGACTGCTCACTGTCATGGTACTGTTAAAACATATCCGCAGGGTCGGCAGACTGTAGTTTTTGAGTTGCAACTCCTCCAGAAATAGCACAAGCAATTACAGTCAAAATAAAAACGGTAATCGCTCGGGAAACTGTCATGTAAATAGGTAAATTAGTTGCGGTAGCTGCTAAGTGATATAAACCCAGTGGAATAAAGAAGCCGGGAATAAAACCAACTGTGGCAATGATAATTGCTTCTTCAAAAATTACCCCTAATAAATAATTATTTCCATAACCCATTGCTTTGAATGTCGCGTATTCTTTTAAATGGGAATTAACATCTGTAGAAAGAATTTGATAAACAATAATTACACCAATAATAAAGCCCATTGATACACCGAAAGTAAATATTACAGCAATCGGACTTTCTTTGGTAAGTAAGTCTAATTCAAATTGTAAAAATCCTTCCCTTGTGAGAATTTTTACGTCTTCGGGTAAATATGCTTTTAATCGAGTCACAACTTCTTCAGATTCATATCCCGGTTCTAAGTAAACTAAACCAATATTGACACTATTTGCTTTTTGATTGGGAAATAAACGTAAATAATTATTATCGCTAGAAAGCAACATACCGTCAGCAGCAAAGGAAGCACCGAATTCAAATAATCCATTTACATTAATTGTTCTTCTACCTATTTCCGTCGAAACTTCTTCACCTGCTTCTACTTTGGCATAAACTTGGTCGTATTCTCCCCTTGCTCCTTTATCGAATAAAAATCTATCCGGTAACTGAATTTTATCAAGCTGTGCGTTAGCTTCAGGTATATCTAAAGCTGGAATTTCAGGATTAAATCCAATTGCTTGTACCTGAACTTTCTTTCTCGTCTGTGGGTTTCTCCAAGACACCATTCCCACATACATCGGTTCTGCTGCTTTGACTCCCGGTACGTCGGATGCTTCAAATAATCTATTCCGAGGAAATGTAGATGGATTTTGGGTACTTTTAGCTTGAGAGCTAATTAAAACAATATCGGAAAGTACTGCACGATTAAGTTTTGTATTACTTTCAAACAGCGAAGCTTGGAAAGCTAGTTGCATAAACATGAGAATATCAGCAAAAGCAATCCCCGCAAGTGCTACAACAAATCGTCCTTTATGACGCGAAAGTTGCAACCAACCCAAAGGAGTGCGACGTTGAACTTGTTGAATAAATCCCAGCATAACTATTTTGGTTTTTAGATTTTATATCTTGGATTCAATAATGCAACGCCAAGAAATAGCTCTCACTAATGCTCTGCGTTACTTTGCGTTTACCTCTGCGCGACTTTGCGTTAAAAAATCCTCATAACTCAAAAATTGCCTTAACCTGCAAATTAGTCAATTTAGCAGCTTTTTTACTAGACTCTTCATCCAAACGCACCTTAACTTCTATAACCCGAGCATCAATATTTTCACTTGGATCGGCATTTATTACATTTTGACGCTGTACTTGCCAACCGATAGAATCAACTTTACCCGTCAAATCAACACCTATAGAATTACTAGCTATTCGTACATTTTGACCTTCTTTAATCTTGTTAATATGAGCTTGATAAACTTCAGCTACTACCATCATCTGTTGAACTTTTCCTAGCTCAACAATTCCATCATTAGAAGCTGTTTCTCCACTTCTACTATTAATTTTCAAAATCACACCATCCGTAGGTGCTTTGATTAAAGACTGCTCGAAATTGGCTTTTGCTTCTTTTTCTGATGCTACTGCTTGCCTTAACTCGGCTTTAGCCGCTCTTACATCCACTGGACGAACTTCAGCGATTTTACTTAAGGTTCCTTGAGCCGAATTTACTTGCTGAGTGCTTGCATTTTGAATTCGACTCAATACTGCTTTTGCTTCTTGAATCTGTCTGCTTCCCGTAGTTGTGATTCTCTGCAAACTAGCCCTAGCTTCGCTAATTTGCTTAATACCAGTTGCTTGTGTTCTTGAAAGTACAGCTTTTGCTTCATTCAATTGTTCAACTAATGTATCTGCACTCAAGCGCTTTGAATCATATTCAGAGCGAGCAATTGCACCTGAAAAGAATAATCTCTCGTAACGACGTAATTCTACTTGAGCATTATTTAGTTGTGCTTCTAATCTTTTTATACTTGCTGCTTGAGCTTTTTTATCCCCTTCTAACTGTGCTTCTAATCTTGCTAAAGTAGCTTTTTGAGTCGCTTTATTTCCTTCCCACTCCGCTTCTAATCTAGATATTGTTTCCCGTTGTGCTCTTTCTTCTCCTAAAGACTGGGCTTTGATTCTGGCAATTTCGGCTTTTTGAGCTTCTATTTCTCCAGTTTTCGCACCTGCTTGAACTTTCGCTAAATTCGCTTCAGCCATCGCCACAGTTTCCTTAGCTTTTTCATAAGCTGCTCTTAATTTATCGCTATTATCCAAAATAGCAATTACCTGTTGCGCTTTAACTTCTTCCCCTTCCTTAACCAATAACTTATCTATTTTATTTCCCTGAGCGCCTTGCCCTGATGAAGAACCAGCAATTTTAACCACATCTCCCTCCGGTTCTAACCTACCTAATGCTGTCACCGTCTTGATTTGGGGAACAACTACCTGCTGCTCTTTTTCTGCTTCTTTAGTTTGTAATACATGGTTTCCGAGAATTTGAGATAATAGCACTCCTCCCGCTAACAAACTGACGCTAACGCCTATTATTGCAGTCTTGCGAGGCTCAACCTTGGGTAACTTTAAAAATGTACTGACCATAATAATTCCTCTCAAGAAAAGTAAGAGTGAACTAAATCGTTTAATCGCTTATTACTAAACTAAACAGTACAGTTAATTTTGTCAAGCTATTTAGATTAATATATTGAATAGGTTCGGTTAATGATTGATTAATTAAGTAGGTAAAACTCTTGCTATAAAAGAGTTAAGCTGGATTTGAATAGTAGTAAATATCTATCTTTAGATGCATTTGCTATTCTAGCTTTAGTAACTAAAGATGGAAAATGATAGAATAATTGTGTAATACATGGTGTTTTGCTTAGTAAGCAAAAGCTTAAAAGTAGATTAGTCACGGTGTAACTAGTATAAGTCGGCGTAAATAAGGCAGCCATTAAAAATGCCTGAAAAGCCTAGAAAATCAAACTTCTTACTTCTTACTTCTTACTTCTTACTTCTTACTTCTTACTTCTTACTTCTTACTTCTTACTTCTTACTTCTTACTTCCGCCAAGCGGTACTAGGGATGTAGGGAAGACTGCCCGTAAACAATTGCAAACTAATTTTTCAATACCTTAAATATGGAAGCGAGAAAAAAAAACATCAAACCATCAGATAACGGTAACGCAGACGCTTTACCATCAGGGGAGAAAGTTGAAGCCATTTTGCAAGGTGCGATACACGAATTTGTGAAAAATGGTTTTGCTGCAACCACAATGGACAAAGTGACAGCAGCCGCAGGAGTTTCAAAAACTACAGTTTATAGCTATTTTCAGGATAAAGAAAAATTATTTATTGCTTTGATTGAGCGCCTAATTACAAATCACGGAGTTGCTTTAAATAAAAAAGATCCACAAATGTTTGAGGGGGAGCCAGCAGAAGTTTTAACTAATTTTGCAAATGATTTATTAAGTAGATTCAATAAAAGTATTAGCAATACGCCAGAATTTTTAGGTTTAATTCGCTTAATGATTGGTGAATCGGGAAGATTTCCCATGCTCGCGCAATACATGGTTCGCAATATAGATAAAAATGTTTATCAATTTCTAGCTAATTATCTACGTTCTCATCCCAAACTACAAATTGCAGATCCAGAAGCAACAACGCGAGTATTCTTGGGTGCTGTAGTCCATTATACCATGATTGAACATATGCTTCAGGCTGGGGAAATTATGCCAATGGAGCAGGAAAGATTGATTAAATGTTTGGTTAACTTGATTGTTCCAGAACAAGGAAATCAAGGAGATAAATATGCTGCTATAAAAGATAAATCTTCACGACGCAAGCGTTCTAGCTCTGGACAATTTGAGCAGGATTATCAAGAACCTAAACAAGTGCGATCGCTCCGACTAACCAATACAGCTTGGGAAAATTTAGATAAAATTGCTCGGGATAATAATTTGACTCGCAGCGAGTTGGTTGAGCGTTTGGCGAGGGGGGAGAGGTTTAATTTAGTTGACAGTTTGTAGTACAACAAGGTAGTCTAAGTATGTTTTAAGCGATGTTTAAGGTGAGAGAGCAGTATCATTAACGTGGATTAAGAAAATTCTATTGCACTTTTGCACAAGTACCGCGAAGTATGCAACGAGCTTTCAGAACAAAGTTAAAACTTAATAATAAACAGAAGACTTTAATAGCTCAACACGCGGGGTATTCTAGATGGGTATGGAATTGGGCTTTAAATCTATGGAATCAAGCTTACAAGATTGGGCTAAAACCATCTGCATATAAGCTCAAAAAGTTTTACACCAATCATATTAAACCTCTTTATCCGTGGATGAAGACCCTGTCTTCAAGAGTTTATCAGTTTACTTTCATGGACTTGGGAGAAGCTTTCACTCGCTTTTTTAAAGGAATAGCTCAACATCCTAAATTCAAGAAAAAAGGGAGAAATGATAGCTTTACTGTTGATAATTGCGGTAAAGTGATGCAGTTTTGTGGAAGGAGAATCAAACTCCCCTTTATTGGATGGGTTAGCACTTATGAGTCATTACCTGAAATAAAGACAAAACGAGTTACCATTAGTCGAGTTGCTAATAGTTGGTATATTTCAGTAGCTTATGAATTTACTCCTCAACCCACTCAAAAGTCTAGAGTTTATCTGGGTGTTGATGTTGGGGTTAAAGTTTTAGCTACTTGTTCCGATGGAACTGTGTTTGAGAATCCCAGGGCTTACAAAAAAGCCCAGAAAAAACTGGCACGAGTGCAACGAGAACTATGTAGAAGACAAATCGGTTCAGCTAACAGAAATAAAACTAAACTAAAGTTAGCTAAAATTCATTCGCATATCGCGAACATTCGTTCTGATGCAATTCATAAACTTACCTCTTGGCTTTGCAAAAACCACGCAGTCATTGGGTTAGAAGATTTGAATGTTTCTGGGATGATGAAAAACCATAAATTAGCGGGTGCTATTGCCGATTCAAGTCTTTATGAAATACGTCGCCAAGCTGAATATAAAGCACAGTGGTATGGTTCTCAATTGGTTTTTGCCGACAGATTTTATCCATCATCTAAGACTTGTTCTAATTGCGGGCATATTCAGGAAATGCCGTTAAAAGAACGGGTTTTTAATTGTGAAGCTTGTCCTATGGTAATTGATCGCGATTTAAACGCCAGCCTTAATTTAGAACGTATCGCCGAAGGCTATTCGGTTTGAGCCTGTGGAATAGGAAGTGCCGGCACCCTATGAAACCCCCTTCCCACAGTAGAAGGTATGTTGCAGGAACGGAACATTAATACGGTTTGTACCGTGTTATATCAGTTTTCGATAGCAGGTTTGAGTGATTTTGTAATGGTTATTTATCGTATGTATGGATTGATAGATTGATTTAATTTGACCTTTCTCTGAAGAATGATAAGTTGAAAGTGGAATTGAAAAATAAACTTCAATTCTCAATATATTTCTTTGAACTAAAAGATTCAATTTTAAATCAAAATCTATCATGAGCTTACCAAATACTCTCAATAAACCTGCCTTTTTACAAAAACTTCAATGGGTATTTGACCCTGTAGGATATATGGAAGGTGCTGTTGAGAAGTATCCCGATATCTTTACTGCTGAAGTTGTTGGTTTTGGCGACGATCTCATATTTATTAATCAGCCAGAAGCAATTCAGAAGATTTTAACTAATGATAGAAAAAAATTTACTTCTCCCGGTCGATTCAATAAAATTCTACAACCCTTAGTAGGGGACTATTCAGTGATGATGCTGGATGGGGAACGTCATAAGCGACGACGACAGTTGTTAATTCCTCCTTTTCATGGGGAAAGAATGCGAGCTTATGGGCAAGTTATTTGTAATGTTGCAGAAAAAGGTTTTCAAAAATTACCTATACAGCAACCCTTGATAGCTCGTTCGGTAATGCAGGATATTTCGATGCAAGTGATTTTACAAGCGGTATTTGGCTTGTATGAAGGAGAACGTTATCAGAGATTAAAAGAGTTAATGGCTCTAATATCGGATCGATTTAACTCGCCATTGTCTTCAAGTTTTCTGTTTTTTGAATTTTTACAAAAAGATTTAGGTGCTTGGAGTCCTTGGGGAAAGTTTATCAGACAACGGGAGCAAGCTGATGAATTAATATATGCAGAAATTGCAGAACGTCGAAATAATTCTAAACAAGAAGGTGTTGATATTCTTTCCTTATTGATGGAATCGCGCTACGAAGACGGCACCGCGATGACAGATAAAGAATTACGTGATGAATTGCTCACTATATTATTAGCAGGACATGAAACAACTGCTTCTGCGATGTCTTGGGCATTTTATTGGATTCATCATCTACCAGAAGTAAAAGAAAAGTTACTACAAGAACTTAATGCAGTTGATGATTTTTCTGACTTGATGGGTATTTCGCGTTTGCCATATTTAAGCGCTGTCTGCAATGAAGTTATGCGGATTTCTCCGGTAGCAATATTAACTTTTGCTAGGGAAGTTAAAGAACCAATAGAGATTTTAGGACATCAATTGGATGCTGGAAAAATACTTGTTGGTTGTATTTATCTTTTGCATCAACGCGAAGATTTATATTCACAACCGAAACAGTTTAAACCAGAGCGTTTCTTAGAACGACAATTCTCTCCTTATGAATTTATGCCATTTGGTGGGGGAGTGCGTCGTTGTGTTGGTGATGCATTAGCAGTGTTTGAAATGAAACTGGTATTAGCTACAATTATGTCGCGTTATCAACTTGAATTGGCTGATAATAAACCAGAGATACTCCGTCGTCGGGGAGTAACTCTTGCACCTGCAAATGGGGTAAAAATGAAGATTACTCAGCTTTCTTCGCAATAATAAACACCGCTTTTAATTTAAACATTCCTTTGTTTGTGATTTTATCCGGTTGCCATTGGTAGTCAATCGCAAAACCAGCGTCAGTTAAACTTTTCTTTAATTCTTTTGCTGTAAAAACCTTGACTAACGGTATTAAACTAAAAAATATTGCAATCGGTGCAATATACTTAAACCATTTCATACTATCTCCAAGACATGCTGTACTAGTGACAAAAATTCCCCCAGGTTTGAGCATCTTATACACTTTACTAATTACAGCTTCTTTGTCTTCTAATAAATGTAAAATACTCAGTCCTAAAACAACATCTAAAGTGCTATCAGGCAAATTTAGTTCATCAATAGTTAACTGTTCAAAAGTGATATTTTTAATGTTTTGTTCCTCAGCTTTTCTTCGACCAATTTCAATCATGTTTGATGAGAAATCTATTGCGCGAATGTGTTTAACATAGGGAGCGTGGATAATAGCAGTAGTTCCCGTTCCGCAGCCAAACTCTAATACCTCCATATCGGGTTTTAAGTATTCTTGCGTGACCTGTAATTTTTTCTGATAAGCTGCTTCATCAGCAATAGGTTCTTTTGAATAATTTTCTGCAATTTTGTCCCAAAATTTTGCTGAATGCTTCATGATATCTCCTTGTATTTTTTAGTTTCTAATTTATAATATGATAATCGTTTATAGCAGTTTTCAGTTGAGTAGAATACAAAGAATGACCTCACCCCGTCCTTCGGACACCCCTCTCCTTAGTAAGGAGAGGGGAAGGGGTGAGGTTCAGACTGTATTGCACCCAAGTGAAAACCGCTATATTTACCGTACATCATATGAATTATGCCATTTATAAGCAATCCAAATAATTAGCGATAAAGATAAAATTTCTATAGACGCAAAAAATATATTATCGAGGTCTTTTACTCCATTATTAATAACAAATGTAATCATTAATGCATCTGTAATAATATTTGCCCACCGATTGAATTTATACTTCAATAGTCGGGATAGAAGAACCATAGAAATTGGAATTTCTGCTATGATTCCGCCTAGTAACAAAAGTGGTTCATTTATTTGAATACCATTTACAGTTCCTGTCATAACTTCTTCGATAAAACCAGGTTTTACAAAACCGAGGATTCATCACATTTAACATTCATATGCTTGGTTCCCCAATTAACATTCATATGCTTAGCTCCCCAATCTCTCATGGCAATCATAATTGGCTCCAAGGTACGACCATAATCTGTAAGGGAATATTCTACACGCGGCGGTACTTCAGCATAAACTTTTCGCGCCACAATCTTATCTTTTTCCAACTCCCGTAATTGGTTAGTAAGCATACGCTGGGTAATACCTTCGATTTTTTTCTTCAATTCCCCGAAGCGCAAGACATCATTCTGCAAGAGATTGAAAATAATCACCGGTTTCCACCGTCCACCAATCACAGCCAAAGTGGCTTCTACAGAGCATCCATAAGGGCGATCGCAATTGTTTTTTTGTGTCATAATTTTCTCATTTTTTCAATAGTTACTTTTTTGTAACTACATAACAAAATTGTGCGTACTTGTTATTTTTTGCATTTGTATCATATTTTTAATCATAGAACTGATAAAACAATTAAGGACATATATATGGCTTACGAAAACTACACTACATTCAAGGCGATAAAGGATGAAGCAGTTCTTACTGTTACTTTTGATTATCCCCCTGTGAATGTTCAAGGGATTCCAATGCTCGACGATCTAAATAAATTGGCAGAAACACTCGAAGGGGATAGTAGTACCAAAGTAGTTGTTTTCCAATCTGCCCACCCAGAGATTTTCGTGGCTCATGCTGACACGAATTTTCTCAAAGACATGTCTACAACAGCAGTGTCACGTGAAGATGTGAAACTGCTCTATTTACAAACCACCCTGGAACGTATTAGTAAACTCCCACAGGCGACTATCGCTAAAATCGAAGGGTTTGCACGGGGTGGTGGTCATGAATTTGCACTGGCTTGTGACATGCGTTTTGCAGCTCGTGGTAAAGCAAAATTCATGCAGATGGAAGTCGGTATGGGGATTCTACCTTGTGGTGGTGGTGCATCACGTATGGCTCGTCAGATAGGTCTGGGACGTGCATTGGAAATTATTCTAAGTGCCCGTGATTTTGATGCAGACCAAGCAGAAGCCTATGGCACTATTAATAAGGCTCTCGATGCTGACAAGATTGGTGCTTATGTTGATGAGTTAGCAAAACGCATCGCCCTTTTCCCTGCTGATTCGATTAATGCTTGTAAGCAGGCTGTTTATGCTTCAATCGACAAGCCAATCGAAGATGCTCTTAGAGATGAAGCTTACTGGCTCTATCAAGCAACAAGCAAAACACCAGCGATTAAGCGTTTCCAATTCGCAGATGATAAAGGTTTTCAAAATGATATGGAGAACCAACGTAACTGGAACCAAGGGGTTATTGGTATTCAGGAAATCGAATAATAGTCACGCTGTTCTAAATCCAATTAAAATCAAACCTTTGGTAGTTGTGTAAAATAACCAGTTTCAACTATTTAAAAAACATGCAAAAAACCATTCTCATTACTGGTTCAACCGACGGTATTGGCTTAGAAACAGCCAAGCTCTTAGTTTCA
>JBCBPQ010000247.1:0-10670 GCA_039820645.1 Cyanobacteria bacterium J06633_8
GGGGTCAGTAGTATTTACCTTAATGCTTACAGGTAATCCTCCCGCAGGAATTCTACCATCTACATTAAAGCTCAACTCAATAAAGTCTTGTTTTGACTCTACCAATACAGTCTTATCTGCGCTGAAGGCTACTACAGGAGGCTCTGGTTCTACACCCGATAGTTCAGTCCATTCTTCAGGAAGTAGATTCGCAACAACTTCAAAATCACCATTACCATCAGGCGTAAGAACGTAAGCTATACCCTGTGGATCGGGATAAATACCGGCTCCGGCTTCAAACAAATCGTCATGTCCAACGATAATTGTGTTTGTTCCTTCCTCTGGTACCGCAGTTAATAAAGGCAATACATTTGCCCTCATTTCTTCTACCTGCGCTTCAGTGTAGTCTTCAAAGGGTAGGAAATTCAGTGCGGGGTCTTGTTGGTATTCACCAAATGCAATGGCAGCAGTTTCAACTGCACGACCGTATTGGCTGGTAATAACTTCGTCATAAGGAATTTCAGATAGTTCAAATCCTTCGCCAATTGCTAAAGATTGTTGTACCCCAAATTCGCTGAGTACTCTTTGTGTCGAGAAGTTAGTGACATCAGCAGTCACCTGGTCAGCATAATCACTTTCTGTTTGAGCATGTCTAAAGTAGATTACGTGACCACCGTCTTGTAACTCTTCTAATAGTTCTTGACCTTCTAACTTGTCTACAAACTCAGCATTTGCTTGTTCCCCGTCAGATAATTCACCTTCATAGGTAGGAGGTGGAGTTACTAAATCATAACTATCTCCCGGAGTCCAACCTTCTATACTTGCTGCGTTTTCAGCAGAAATTGCACCAGCACCATTACCAATACCACCTGACGATTCAATTGGCAGTATTTCAACACCTTCAGATAGTTCAACCCATTCTTCAGGAAGTAGATTCGCAATGATATCAAACTCACCGTTACCATCAGGTTTGAGGAGGTAAGCTATCCCCTGTGGATCTGGATAAATACCGGCTCCGGCTTCAAACAAATCATCATGTCCAACGATGATAGTGTTTGTTCCTGTATCTGGTACCGCAGTTAACAAAGGCGTAACATTTGCCTTCATTTCTTCTACCTGTGCTTCAGTATAATCTTCAAAGGGTAGAAAATTCAGTGCGGGGTCTTTTTGGTATTCACCAAACGCGATCGCAGCAGTTTTAACAGCACGTCCGTATTGGCTGGTAATAACTTCGTCATAAGGAATTTGAGATATTTCAAATCCTTCACCAATGGCTAAAGATTGCTGAATTCCGAATTCGCTGAGTACTCTTTGTGTAGAGAAATTATTAACATCAGCAGTAACCTGGTCGGCATAATCTCTTTCGGTTTGAGCGTGTCGGAAGTAGATTACGTAGCCACCATCTTGCAGGTCTGCTAATAGTTCTGCACCTTCTAACTGGTCTACAAAGTCAGCATTTGCTTGTTCTCCAGGAGATAATTCACCGTCATAAGTAGGAGGTGGAGTTACTAAATCAAAACTATCTCCCGGAGTCCAGCCGCCTGTTGGAGAAATTCCATCATCAATAGTAACGGTTACACTGCTTGCATCAGTATTAACTTCGTAAGCTTCACCGTCTACCAAATTAAAGTCTAAGGATTCTGTACCTTCACCAGGACCATCGTTAAATACTGACAAGGTCAACGAAGCATCTGGTTCTGTGAGTGTCACTAAGAAGCTGCTACCTTGACCGTCATAAGGTTCTGGGTCTCCAGCGATACCTTGTGACTCAATGGCAAAGTTACCGTTTTCGTCAAAGATAGCAAATTCTCCCAATGCTCCAACAGTAGGACTTTGTACAAGTACCTGTAAACCTCCGGTAGGAATATCACCATCAACATCAAAGTTAACGGTAAGTTGATCACCTTCAGTTAGTTCTGTTTGTGATACAGAAATTCCTACTGTAGGACCTACCTCAATAACACCATCTGTCAAGGTAAATGTGGCACTTATTGCTTCTGAATTAACTGAATAATCCGAATCAATTAACCCATTATTTTCAACCAAGTTAAAGGTAAATGTTTCGTCTGCTTCTTGAATCACATCATCGAGAATTGTTAGTCCAACAGTAGCATTGTTGTCCAATAAAATTAACTCGAAGATATTGTTTTCTGCGTCAAAGTACGGTCCAGGAATTAAGTTTGTAGTTTCAGGTCCACCAGTAATTTGCTCGAAGAGCTCGTTAATTGGTCCTTGATAAAGTATTGAAAGACCACCAGAAACATAGTTACCTTCAGCGTCAAATACAGGAGTGGGTATATCTCCCTCTACTGTAAAGTTACTGCTTATTACTGGGTTTGCATCTGCTTCTGATACTACTTCAGGTGTGATGCTTAAGCTGACTATGGGTGAAGATGGGGTTTCACTATCATCTATAGTAATAGCGAAGGTACTACTATCAACATTAATGTCGTAGTTTTCACCATCTTGCAAAGCATAGGTAAAGGTTTCTGGTCCTTCTCCTGGACCATCATCAAACACATCGAAGCTGATGGTAGCTGTATTTTCTTCCATAGTGGCAATAAAACCACGGAAAGTAGGTTCTATGTTGCTTATACCTTCAGTAGTAATTAAAGGATTACCATTTTCATCCACAGTGATAAATTCACCCAAAGCATTTTGCACATCACTGAGAACGAAAATATCTTGACCACCTTCGGGTAATTCACCTGCAGCTGTAAAAGTAACGGTGAGGGGGTCGCCTTCATTTACTTCGGTATCACTAACCGCCATACTAATGACAGGTCCACCAGTATTAACAACACCGTCGATGATTTCTACTGTAACCTCAGAAGCATCTGGATTTAACTCGTAACCTTCTCCTGCTACTAGTCCTACAGTAAATGAATTGGGAGCATCCGCCACATTATCATCAAGCACCCCAAGTTTGAGGAAGCCTTCTGGTTGAGTCATATTCCAGATGACAACGAAAGTAGCATTGCCGCGATCGTCAACTACTCGCTCAAAATCAACGATTTCTAAACCGCTTAATTCATCGGGACTAGGATTATCAAAGTCAAATGCACGCCAGTTTAATTCTGCATCAAATAGGTCATCACTGCGGAAAGTTAAACCACCTTCAGGAATTTCCCCATCTATGGAGAAGTTGTAGGTAATAACTGTACCTTCTGCTTCGTTAAGATTTTCAGGAGTTGCAGTTAAACTCAGGACTGGTAAGTCTTCTTCAGTTGTCTGGGCAACAACAGCATCAACACGAGCATCACCCACATCAGCCCCTGCTAAATCCGGTAAACCTAAAGCATTAGCCACTTCTGGTGCTAGGAGTAAGTCCGAGCCACTGATTTCCAAATCTTCCCCAGAAACTGTTGCAGTACCGGGTGCGCTCAAATCGAAGAGAACTTCTAAACCTAAAGCATCTTCTAAAGTATCTGCTACAAAGAAACCACTGGCTGTTTCTGATACCCGACTAGCATCATAACCAATGGAAAATTCCCCTACAGTAGCTTCTGCACCACCTAGACCCAGAGTAATTGTACCCGAATGCTCAATCGTACCACCCACCGGAGTGAAAGGCACAGGAGCGAAACTAAAGTCCGTATCTTCAGTAATGGCAAAACCTACTTGGAAATTTTCTGAGAAAGGAGTTGCATCAGTATCTGTACCTACCAGAGTTAATCCCGCAGCTTCTTCTAACAGGGGTAAATCTAAGAAAACACTGGTAACACCTTCTGCTACGCCAAAGGCTGCGTTTTCTCCCCCATCATTAATGGTTAAGCTGACACTAGCTGCATTACTGTCAACTTCATATTGTTCCCCATTGGGTAGTTCAAAGGTTAAGGTTTCTTCCCCTTCTGTTGGACCATCATCAAACACGGATAAAGTGATGGAAGCTTGATTTTCCGCCAAGGTAACAAAGAAGCCACCGTCATCTCCACCTTGGACGGGGAATTCATCAATGCCCTCCAGTTGGATTGCTGGTGTCCCATCTTCGTTGAAGATGTTGAATTCGCCCAATGCAGTCGGTCCTCCGGCCACGAAGACCTCAAGACCACCTTCAGGAATTTCACCTTCTGTATCAAAGTTAACAGTTAATTGGTCACCTTCTGAAAGGTCGGTGTCGCTCACAGACAAGCTAACGGTTGGACCACTGCCAGGAATTACGCTATCGCCATCCACAACAGTAATCGTTGCAACATTATCTCCGATGAGAGTTCCCTCTCGTCCAAGAATTTCCACATCCAAGGTAAGCGGTTCTTCTTCGATAATGTCATCAAATACTGTAGCTTCAAAGGTAAGGACTGGGGCTGTTAAATTGATGTCAAACTCAGGGTCTCGATTCGCAATTGGAATAAAGCCATCTTCAGGGTTAATAACGGACGGTACATTTCCATCAACAAGCCCTGGAGCAAAGAATCTAGCGAAGTCACCTGCAATTGTAATCGGTACTCCGCCGTCTGGAATTGGACCATCAACTGTAAAGGTGACATTGATGGTTGGGTTTTCATCTTCACTAACAACGGGTGTTGTTGTTGAGACAGAAACCGCAGGTAAGGAAGTGGTAGTGCTAGTAAAAGCAATATTATCAACTCCCACTTGAGCTGCTACGGCAGCACCTTGGTAAGAAGGAGTAGCATTATTGAGAAAACGGATTTGAGAAACATTACTCAAAGTTGCCTCAACATCATTTCCCCCAACTGCGGTTAAATCTTCAGGTTCGATGCTGAAGGTTGCTTCTTGCCAGCCACTACCAGGGGTTAAAGTAATACCTTCAGTAGTAACAAATCTTCCACCAGGTCCATCAAAGCCAACTCGGATAACTACATCTTCACTTCCTTCATTGATTAGTGAAGCCTTAATACTGGTAGCCCCATCCTCAATATAGTTTCCACGCCAATCAGCACTTTGATTGAACCAAACTAAACGACTACCAACACCTCCACCACCTTGGGATTGAGCCCGTAGGTAATTATCCTCTGCACCATCTGGGCCACCAGAAGGAATATTCTCTGGAGGTGCAAAATGATTTCCAGGTTGTCCAACTGTCCAGCCTTGAACAGTTCCATCTTCAAAATCACTGCTTCGGGGATTTGCAGCAACCTCATTGTCAGTGATACTTATGGTAACGCTACTAGCATTACCATCGACTTCGTAAGCTTCCTCATCAATTACCTCAAAAGTAAAGACTTCATTGGCTTCATCTTCGTCAAACCCATCGTCCAATATCGGCAAGGTAACGGTTGCTGTAGATTCGGTAACGGTAACAAAGAAACCGCTGTCTCCTTGAGCTGGTTCGGGGAATCCACTAATGCCTGTTAACTGAACATTAGCAACATCAAATTCAGTTAAGGAGCGTGTTATATCATTTTGCGCGTTAGCAGTATCATTAATGAAAACTCTTAGCCCTTCTGAAGGAATTTCTCCATCTACATTTATGGTTAAGGTAATGCTTTCTCCCTCAATTACGTCAGATTTGTCTAACGTAATACCAACAGTCGGTTTTTCTAATGGATTTACAGTAATACTTACAGTGGCAGGATTAGAATCATCTGTACCATCATTGGCAATATAAGTAAAGCTGTCATTTCCGCTAAACCCGTTATTGGGGGTGTAGGTAAAAGAACCGTCATTACTTAAGTTAACGCTACCGTTACTAGGTTGGTTTTCAATTGTTGCGCTTAAGTTATCCCCATCTGCATCGGTATCACCATCAAGTACACCTTCAGCAGCATCAACAGTAAGAACAGTATTAATGTCAGTACTGTAGCTATCATTATCTGCTACTGGTGGGGTATTAGTGGTTTCACCTGGTAACTGGCTCGCATCATCTACAAAAATAACAACGCTAGAAGCTGCATTTGGATCGACGGTATAGTCGCTAATTCCTGTAATAGCTTCAGCATCTTCTGTACTAACTTCTGATGCAGTTCTGACAAAAAATTCTGCGTCTACCCTACCATCAAAGGTTTCTGGGAGAAAAGTATCGGGTTCAGGATTATCAAAAATGGTAAGAGTAACAGTGGCAAAAGTTGCTTCTGGATCAATCGTAAAAGCAAGTCCCGAATTATCTATGTTGGTATTTACCGACAAAGGATTAATATTTTCCCTAGGGGCATTAATCACGCTGGGGATTCGTAAATCGAGTCGGTTGAGAATTTGTACCGTATCACTATCGAAATAAACCCTTGTTCCTTCAGCAGGTGCTGGTTCATCCAAGTCAATACGAAATGTTATTTGTGTCCCTTGATCTTCCACTAATGCGTTTAAATCACCATTAAAGGTAGTGGAAGTAGATAAACTTACTTGAGTCATGATTTCAATTCAATATTTTGTAGTCAGTAACGGTCGGAGTTTTTGGATTGAAGGGAACAGGAGAACATAATTCAATCTGTTCCCTGTTTTCTATTCCTTGGTGATTAAACCTAGTGGTGTACCAAGCAAACTATGCCGGGTTAATAATGAGAAGAAAAAAGACTTTTCTCCCCCTGCTTCCCGGCAATATTGGCTTGTGAGAGTACTAGCTTGCAAACCAAATCAAGCTAACGGATTCCATTAAATACCCAACCAAAAGTAATTATTCTTGCCTTAATCTACTTGACAGAATTTATTAAGCGATAAGTATCATGAGATAAACTCGAAGTAGATTTATACTTATTAGTAACTATTCTCAATTATCTTTATACGTAATACTACTATATTTTTTATATTTTATATGTTTTAAATATTAAGATTATTTTAATTTGCTCTCAGTGAATATATTTAGGTTAACAATTTTATCTGTGAAAACAAGCAGAGTTATCCTTTACCAGTCTAAGGAAGAACCCGGTGCTGAGGCAATACTGCTCGGATAAGAAAGGAACTCGTGAAGGCAAGAGTCGGGAGACGGGGAGCCGAGGAGAAGGGGAGAAAGAGTTACTTCTGAGACACAGAGCGCCCCGTTTACTCCCCTCAGCCCCTCAGCACCAGGAACAATCTCAGCAACACCCTTTCAGTGTTAACCGAGCAGTATTGGGTGCTGAGGGGAAGAGGACAAAGGACCTTGAGAATGAGGGCGTTGGCTAATCTTGCCCTCACTCACTCCTTCTCCCCGTCTCAGAGGCTTACCTTCATGAGTCCCTGTCTTATCCGAACCGTATTGTCCTATATCCAAATTGAATCAAATATTCAAATATAGTAATCTAATTGACCTGCATTCTCAGAAGATGTTATGCAATAATAACCAGAACCAAGGAAAATAAAATAATTTTGTTGAAAAATAATTCTAATAATTCTAATCAGATAATCGAAATTTATTGCCGACGGAGCATATATTTACAATGGTACAAGGCGATCGCTATTCCGAATATGATACCTGGGCTTGGCTGTACAACCACACAATGGGACCGCAGTATGGCTTAGAACAGCTAAAACCTTTAGAAATTATGTTACTTCCCAAGTTGCCAGAAGGCGCAGATTTGCTTGATTTGTGTTGTGGAACTGGACATTTAATGCAGCAATTATTAGAGGGAGGATACAAAGTTAGGGGTTTAGATGGTTCGGAAGCGATGCTTAATTATGCTCATCAAAATGCACCAGAGGGAGAATTTATTTTAGGTGATGCTCGCACTTTTAATCTTCCAGAAAGCTTTGATGGAGTTATTTCTACTAGTGCTTCGCTCAATCACATTTTGAGCTTGGAAGAACTCAAAACTGTTTTCAAGAACGTTTACACAGCATTAAAGCCCAATGGTTTATTTCTTTTTGATTTAAACCATGCAGGGCAAATGAGAAAATGGTGGAAAAGTCAAGTTGCAGAAGGTGAAATAGAAACCCAATTCGCTTGGTTCATTACCCCAAACTATGACACTACAAGTAGGATGGGTAATTTTAGAATTACTCTGTTTGAGGCTCCTACTACAGTTAGAAGTAAAAGTCGTTGGAAAAAGCTATTGTATAGACTATTGAGTCTAAAATTGTTAACTAGATTTCGTCTTAAAGTACTGTCAAAATTTCAACAATGGGAGAAAAATTGGCAGCGCTTTTATATCACCTATAAAGTTAGAGGCTATTATCCATCAGAAGTACAAGCAGCATTAGAAGAAGTTGGATTTACCCAAGTTGAAGTTAAAACCATCGATGGGAAAACAGAATTAGATAACAATCATTCAGCTTATTTTCTCTGTCGTAAGAATTAAACCCTCAAAAAACCTCTGGGTGACTCTGCGTTAACCTCTGCGTCCCTCTGCGTTTAATATTAATTACTAATAATATATGACAGCAACTTCAGACAAAACCGATTTACAAGCACAATATTTAGAAAATTTAATTGCATCTTACACCCAGCGAACCCAAGCATCAAAACACTATGCTCAAACCTATCGTCAATTTTTAGCTGATAAAAGTTCGTTAGGATTAGGTTTTTCTTCAGAATTAAAGGAGATGTGTTATCCAGTAGTTGTGGAAAAAGCTGCTGGTTCTAAACTTTGGGATATTGATGGTAACGAGTACGTTGATATTTTAATGGGTTTGGGAATCAATTTACTCGGTCATAATCCGGAGTTTGTTAAAAAGGCGATCGCCACTCAATTAGAGAAAGGTTTCTCAATGGGAGCGCAAGCTGAGTTAGCTGGTGAAGTCGCTCAACTAATCTGTGAATTAACCAAAGCAGAACGAGTAACTTTTAGTAATACGGGTACTGAAGCCATCATGACAGCGATTCGCATGGCTAGAACCGTAAGCAATCGCAATAAAATCGCTATTTTTACTAATTCCTATCACGGACATTCAGATAATACATTAATCAGAGCCACAATTGCCCAATATGCAAAACAAGCTGCAAGTCGCAAACTTAAAACCAAAATTGCTAGTGGTGGTTTATTATCTGGATTACTAAGTCCGATACAATCGGGTTTAAAAAACAGCATTATTTCCAAAGGAGTACCCGCAGCACCAGGTATACCCAAGGATGTCGCGAAAAATGTGCTAGTGCTTGATTATGGAAATCCCCGCTCTTTAAAAGTAATTGAAGCCAATAAAAATCAATTAGCAGCAGTTTTGGTGGAACCAGTACAAAGTCGTTGTCCTCAATTACAACCAAGAGAATTTTTGCAACAGTTAAGAGATGTAACTGCAAAAGCTGGAATTGCCTTAATATTTGATGAAATGGTGACAGGATTTCGCATTCATCAGGGTGGTTCCCAAGCTTGGTTTGGTATTGATGCGGATATCGTTACCTACAGTAAAATTGTCGGTGGTGGTTTACCGATGTCTGTAATTGCTGGAAAAGCAGCTTACATGAATTGTATCGACGGTGGAACCTGGAATTATGGTGATGATTCTGCACCTGAGACTAAAACAACATTTTTTGCAGGTACTTTTTGTAAACATCCCCTTGCTTTAGCAGCATCAAAAGCCATACTTGAACATTTAAAAAATGAAGGATTAGCCCTTCAAGAAAAGCTGAATCAACGTACATCTCAACTAGTAGAAGAATTAAATAATTATTTTACTAAAGAAGGAATTCCCCTTACTTATACTCACTTTGGTTCCTTTTTTGCAGCAGATAATTCTCAGAGTAATATTTCCCCAATGGCAAATAATTTAATATCGTTTAATTTACTTCTTAAAGGAATTCATTTACGACAAGGAGACAAAGGTGGATTTCTTTCCACAGCCCATACAGAAGAAGATATTAATAAAATTATTCAAGCTTTTAAAGATAGCGCCAAAGAATTACAAACAGCAGGATTCATAGCCCAGCTTGAATAACGGGGGTTAGTCGGATTCATAAGTTGGGGGATATTTAATTAATTACAGGAGAAAAACATGGCAACAATGGGAAAATACTGTAAAGCATATTTATTAAAACAGTTTCGTCAATTTAATCAATGGCAAGAAAATATAGAAAACATCAGAAAAGAAAATCAAGAAGTAGATGGTCAAACCATTGAAATAAATCGAGAACTGACAGATGATGATGTTCTTTATCTACAAGAAAATTATATTGTCACCGATGGTATTTATAAAGATGAAAATATTATTTTTGATAATGTAACAGACGAATGGAAAGAATTTTGTCATCAAGTTCTAGAATTTGAAATACCCAATTATGAAGTTGTTAGTGATTAATAGTTAGTAGTTAGTTGTTAAACTCAACCTACTTTCCCTTCCTTCCAGCCCAGATACTGGAAAATACATAAATTAGTGTCATCCGCGCAATCCATTTAATCTGTGATAAATGAACGAATTAGTACAAAGACTATCCCAAGGCTCACACCCAGTAGAAGTAAGCCTTAAACCAGAAAAAACAATTACCGCATTTCAAGAAAATATCGAACGCGGTTATATTCATATCAAATTCACCCAGACAAAAGGAGGAACAGAATTAGGAATTAAATATGATAGCGATGCTTCCGATTTAAGTACAGCGAACTTCCAGCAACAAACTGGTACCGCTCGAATAGTTGGAGATTTAACACTTAACAACGTACCCGTAAAATGTATTGCTGATATCCAATTAGAAACACTCACTGGAAAAGGACACTTAGAAATAATTCGTAATTCGTAATTCTAAATTAGAGATTGATAACTGTTCACTGCTCACTGATAACTGTTCACTGATAACTGATAACTGCTCACTGATAACTGATAACTGTTCACTGATAACTGATAACTGATAACTGTTCACTGTTCACTGATAACTGATTATGGAAGAC
>JBCBPQ010000248.1:0-10665 GCA_039820645.1 Cyanobacteria bacterium J06633_8
ATAGAACTAGGATTTGAGTTTAGGGGTGAATCATTATTTTCCGAGTTGAAAATACCAGAACTATTTCTGTTATCTGCAATAACCGTGGGAGTTTCGTTATTATCAGCAAAACTTTCATCAAGAGGTTTTGAGTTAATTGGTTTTTCTAAAGTACGATTTCCTCGATTATTTGCAATAGAACTAGGATTTGAACTCGGCGGAGAAGTTTCATCAGTATCGGGGTTTAATTTTGAAGGAGATTCTCTGGGTATTGGTTTAAAGCGATTGCTATTGTCTGTAATCCTGCTTGTAGAAATTTGAGTATCAGGTTTTGATGTTTCTGCAACTCGTTTTTCAGGTAATTCTGTTTGTTTGTCTTCTATCTTTTTGGAAGTTTGTTCTTTGATTTCAGATTTAATATCTGGAGACTCTAAATTTGTTTGAAAAACTGGCTTGGGATTTCTTATTTCTGGTTTAAAAATAGGTAAATCGATGCTTGGTTTCCTAAGTGGTTGAGGATTTTTTATTTCTGGTTGAATAAGGGGTATTTCTCTTAATATGGTTTGAGTATCTTGAGGAATTTGAGCGACTGCTTGCGGTTGTTTTAGGGGAGAATTTCTTTCAGGTTTTATCGATTTTTTTGGTGTTGGGATTGGTTTTTTTTCTTCTTCTGGTTCGTCAATAAGAATAATTTCAATTGCTCCGTCAGCTTCGACTAATTCTTGTCTCTTAAACAAGTAGGGTAAGAACATAATAACTATTATTATATGAGCTAAACCCGAAGCGATAAAACAATAAATCAGAAACTTCTTCAATCTTGTCGATTCTTTTTTGTGCTGTTCTATGCAAATTTGCGATATGCTCATATTTTATTCCTTACCCTATCTTAAAAACAACCGTCGTAATTTATTTTTGTTGATAGTGTAGTCTTTTAACTCAATTGCTTTTTCAGTTAAATTTGATCTACAGTATCAACAACCGTGGCAAGGTCGATAGTTTTCTTGCTTAATTTATCTTTGCAATTCGCCGTTTTTCCAATTACCTTCTAAACGAGTTCCATCAGCAAAAATATAGACACCCTTACCATTTCTATTACCCTTGCTGAATTCTCCTTCGTATTTATCTCCATTGACATATTGACAAACTGCTTGACCCTTTAAGTCTCCATTGGTGAAGTTTCCAGAACATTTATCACCGTTAGCATAAATAAAACTTCCTTGTCCAGAAAACTGACCATTGCTAAAATTTCCTTCGTAACCATTACCGTTACTAAAGCGAAATGTTCCTTCACCGTTGAATTTACCGTCTTTTAATTCGCCAACATATTTATTTCCATTGTTAAAAATAAAGGTTCCTTTCCCTGAAGGTTTACCGTTGAGATATTCTCCTTCATAACGGTTTTGGTTAGCGTAAACGCGAATTCCTTTTCCGTGGAATTTACCATTCATCAAGTTACCATCGTAACTTCCACCTTTGGCAAAGGTATAAACCCCGCGAACATCTGGTTTACCGTTAGTTAATTGTCCTTTATAGCGATCGCCATTTGCATAATTACATTCACCAGAACCGTTGAGTTGTCCGTCGCTCACTTCTCCGATGCATTTGTCGCCATTTTTATAAGTATAGGTTCCCTTGCCGTTGGGTTTACCTTGTTTAAATTCACCTGAATAACTAGTACCGTTGGCTAAAGTGTAGATTCCTTCACCGTTAGGCTTGCCATTGGTGAATTCTCCTTCATAGCGATCGCCATTTTTATATTCTCTAACACCTTTGCCATTAATTTGACCTTCGGAAAATTCTCCTATGTATTTACCTCCATTAACGAAAGTGTAAGTTCCTTTTCCATCGGGTTTAGCCTTTTTGAATTCTCCTTGATAACGAGCGCCGTTTTTGTAGAAACAGGTTCCTTTTCCGTTTATTTCTGCGTCGAATTCTCCCTCACATTTTCCTCCGTCAGCTAGAGGAATTGTTCTTTTTGTGATTGGAGATTCTTCTTCACTTTTAGGAATTATCTCTTCTTGAGTAGGTGATGTTTCTTCAGGATTTTCTGTTTGAGAATCGGTTGGTTTAGATTCAACAGGAGATTGTTTTTCACTTCTAGGAATTACTTCTCCCTGAGTAGGTGATGATTCCGAGGGATTTTCTGTTTGAGATTCGCTTGGTTTAGATTCAACAGGAGATTCTTTTTCACTTCTAGGAATTACCTCTCCCTGAGTAGGTGATGTTTCTTCAGGATTTTCTGTTTGAGATTCGGTTGGTGTAGATTCAACTTCAGCTTCATCAGTCATTTGTGCTGAAGCAATATTAATAAAGCTAGAAAAAATTAACAGGGTTATAGCAAAACGTTGAATAGAATTAATCATTTTAATTACCAAAATTTAAAACTTGACTTACTCAGCAGGTGAATTAGACTCCGGTGGGGGAGTTACAGGTTTTGGAGGTGTTACGGGTATTGGTGTTATGGGTTTACGAGTCGGTTGTGTCTGGGGTTGATTTTCCGTTTCCTTTTGTTTTTTGGCTTCTTCCTCCCGTCGTCTTCTTTCCTCAGCTTCCCGACGACGACGTTCATTTTCGCGTCTACGTTTTTCAGCTTCACGCTGTTTTTGAGAACCTGGTTTAACAATATTAAAACCAAATGTTAAGCTTCCAGATTTACCAGGAGAAAAACGTAACTTAAATGCATTTTCACGAATCACGCTGTCATAGTCTGAGTTACCAGTTGAAGGATTTATTTGTACATCTGTAACTTTACCGTTTTTATTGTAAGTAACAGCAATCCTGACAGTACGCTCTATACCGTCAAAGTTACTTCTAATATAAGAACTAGCGTTAGAGAAAATACCAGAAGGTTGTTCAACAATCCTGAAGCGGTATGTTAGGGTTCCAGATTTAGCAGGGGAAAAACGCAATTTAAATGCATCTTCACGAATCACCCTGTCATATTCTGAGTTACCAGTTGAAGGATTTATTTGTACATCGGTAACTTTACCTTTCTTATCGTAAGTGACAGCAATTCTGACAGTACGCTCTATACCGTCAAAGTTGTTTTTTATGTAGGAGGTAGCGTTAGGTAAACTACAGTTACTAATGCATTTACTTCTACTTTTTTTGGGTTTGGATTTGGGTTTATCTGGTAGTGACGATAGTTTTTCGACAGGAAAGTTTTCTGCTTGAGATTTGTTTGGAATAGATTGAACTTCAGCTTCATCAGTCATTTGTGCTGAAGCAATGTTACTCAAGCTAGAAAAAATTAACAGGGTAGTAGCAAGACGTTGAATAAAACTAATCACAATTAATTACCAAAATGTTATTAAAACGCTACTTATTGAGCAGGTGGATTAGATTCTGCTGCTGGTGGAGTTACGGATTGAGGAATAGTTACAGGTTTTCCTGGAGTTACGGGTTTTACTGGAGTTACAGGTTTTGGTGTTATTGGTGTACGAGTAGGTTGTGGTTTTGGAGGTGTTACGGGTGTTGGTGTTATTGGTGTAGGAGTAGGTTGTGGTTTTGGTGGAGTTGGGGGTGTTGGTGTTATTGGTGTACGAGTAGGCTGTGGTTTGGGTGGAGTTGGGGGTGTTGGTGTTATTGGTGTACGAGTAGGCTGTGGTTTGGGTGGAGTTGGGGGTGTTGGTGTTATTGGTGTACGAGTGGGTTGGGGTTGATTTTCTTTTTCCTTCTGAGCTTCTTGCTCTCGTCGTCTTCTTTCCTCAGCTTCCCGACGACGACGTTCACTTTCGCGTCTACGTTCTTCAGCTTCACGCTGTTGTTGAGAACCTGGTTTAACAATACTAAAACCAAATGTTAAGCTTCCAGATTTACCTTTAGAAAACCGTAATCGACGTGCTTCTCTACGAATCACCCTGTCGTAACTTGAATTACCACTTGAAGGGCTTATAACTACATCAGTAACTCTACCGTTTTCATTGTAAGTAACTCTAATCGTTACACGACGTTCCTTACCGTCAAAATTTCTTTTTACATAAGACTGAGCGCTAGATAAACCACAGTTACTAATACATTTACCCCCACCTTGTGTTGGTTTTGGTTTTGCTGGTGGTTGTGGTGCGGTACGGTTTCCTGTTCCTAGATCATTTCCGGAGGAACCAGGAGAACCTGAATTATCACCACTACTTATACGCCCACCGTTTGTATTCCCTCTATTTGCAATAACTTCAGGATTACCACCAACATTACCAGAATCTTCGTCAATAGGTCCAGAATTGATAGGTTTATCTAAAGTACGATTTCCTTGATTATTTCCAATAGAATCAGGATTTTTGTCAATCGGGGAAGTCTCATCAGAAGGAGTTTTCAACTCAGAAGGAGAATCTCCAGATATCACAGGTGGAGAATTATCGCTATTATCTGCAATCCTGTCTGGAGGAATTGGAGTATCTGGTTGTGATGGTTTTGTAATCGGCTTTTGGGGTAACTCTTCTGGCTTATTTTCTATATTCTTAGGAGTTTCTTCTTTAATCTCAGGTTTAGTCTGGGGATTTGTTATTTCTGGTTCAACAACAGGTGGTTGTATGGTTGGTTGTTCGGGTGGTTCAATTAATGTTGTTTGAGGAACTTGAGGAATTTGAGGAGGTTGAGGTTCTGGTTGCGGTTGTTCTAGCAGAGGAATTTCTTCAGGTTTTATCGATGGCTCTGGTGTCGGTGGCTTTTCTTCTTCTGGTTCGTCAGAAGGAAGCACATCAACGACAATAGGTTCAGGATCATTTTGTGTGACAAATTCTTTTCCTTTATACAAATAGGGCAAGGAAATAATAACTATTATGTGAGCTAAAATTGAAACGGCAAAACTGTATATTAGAAGTGTTTTAAGTCTTCTGGATTGTTCTTCGTGCTGCTCGATACAAATTTGCGATATGCTCATATTTGACTCCTTACCCCATCTGAGAACAACTGGTGCAACTATTATTTGGAATTATTTAAATATTATTTGTTGGGAATAAAAAGATAGAGTAAGTTGAATAAAAGAAAGTTTTCAACATCTATTGCAACCAATTGTCAATATACACTTTATAACATCAATAATCAATAGATATTTTATACTAGCAATTTTCATTTTTAAAGTAAAAAAAATACAAATAGTCAATACAGCATTCCTAAATCATTTGTAGTTTCGAGAAACCCGGTTTTTCAAAAAAACCGGGTTTCTGGCACCCACCTCCCCCACGACTGATCTAGGATTGCTATATTATCTCTGTTTAAATGTTTGTAATTTCTACATAGCCTGCAAGCATCTAAAAAATGTACTCATCTCCACTCCCCACCTCCCCATCAGAGCTACTGTTTGGAAACGTTTCGCAATTGAGTGGTAACTTCCTCAACGGTATCAATACTTGTAGGACTAATTAAACCATCGTGATGAAATAGATATACCTGGTTATTTTGTGTTGCTTTCAATTTGCTCCAGAAGGGAAGTTTTTTCAGTTCATCTGGATTGATGTTATCGGATTCGATTAAGAATATTTTATCGGGATTTGCTGTTAATATTTTTTCTTGGGAAAGAGTAAGATAACCTTGAAATCTTGTATTCGACTGTAAGTCAGCAGTCATATTTTTATATTTAAATTTATTCAATAAGTCTCCAGCCCAGCTATTTTTATTAGGAGATAAAACAGGTACTCTACTAACTAACATTAAAACAGATTCTCCATTTTCGGGAATATTAGTTAAAAATGATTTGTATTGATTTAGTATGGGCTGGGGATTAGCACCAATACGAGTTGCTAATTGTTTTGTGATATTTTCTAATTCTGACCAACTACTAGTTTGATGAGAGATAGTATCAATTCCTAATTCTTTTAATCGATTTAAAGCTTGGGATTGAAATAGTTCGCTACCAATAACTAAATCTGGTTGTAGCGCGATAATTTTTTCTAAGTTAATATTACCGCGAATACCAACTCTAGGAAGTTCTTTAAATTTGGCGTTTTTAGAAGTATATCGACCGTTGGGAACTGCAACTAATTTATTTTTATCTAAGTTATAAATTAAATCCGCTGCTAAGGGAGTAAGCGCGACTACTCTTTTAGCTAATTTAATTGGCTTTTCTTGATTTGCTTTAATTTTTTGTTGATTAGTATCAACTGTATTGCTTGGATTAGAGCAAGCAAATAAGCTCAAACTTAATAATAAGATAGTTCCGAAAATATTTAATTTACTATTCATAATCTTACTCCTTATTTTCCTAATCATAATGGGTATAATTTAGTGGGCAATTAGTACCCACTAGATATTTTTTCCTATTTAACATCTAAATATGGGTTTAATTAAGAGGCAACCTACGGTGAACGAATTGGGTTGGGGAGCCATTGAGGTCTTGGGGAGCCACTGCGTTGCCGAGGTTCCCAAGCCACTCTCGTGCGCGGGTTTCCCGCGTTGAGAGAAGTGGCGCTCGGTTGAAGCAAGTGGCGTGGTTTCCCCCATGAGCAGATGGCGTGTTTAAATCCCCATCCCAATTCCAGCCTTCTTCCTTCTTCCTTCTTCCTTCTTCCTTCGTTTTAATTAATGTCTTTGCAGTTTATATAACAGCAATTACATAACCTAGAAACGCCAATTCAAACCAACAGCAAAATTAGTTCCTGGTTGAGCGTAACGACCTCGTTGTGCTTCAAAAACTCGGGAATTTGTATCGATAGTACTAACATCTGAATATTGGTAATACTCAGCATCAAATATATTGTAAATTCCAGCAGTTAAACTTAAATTGGGATTGATTTTGTAGTAACCAATTAGATCTACTAAGGTATAACCTTCTGGTTCGTAGGGGTCAATAAAAGTTCTAGTACTTTCAGGTTGACCAACAATAATACTTCTGGGGTTTACAACGTTTTCTTGTTCTCTTGCTTTCGCAACAAAAGTACCTACTAATTCTGCTCCCCATTTATCATCGGGAGACTTATAACCTAAACCCAAAACTGCTTGTAAAGGTCCAACTGTGGAAAGGGGTTTATCCTCTGTTAAATCGTTACCAACTTGAAAACCCAAACCACCCCTTAAAGCGAAACCTCCTGGCTGAGAATTAAATCGATAAGCAGCTTTGATTTCTAAACCATAAATTTCCGCTTCCGATACATTTTTAGTCTGGAAAACTTGGAAAGGTACTGGAGTAATTGAACCGATATCATTGTTGTCGTAACCAATTAAAGCTGCTCGTTCAATAAAATCGTCGTAGCGATTGTAGAAACCAGTGACATCAAAGTCAAACTGTTTAGAACGACTTCTTAATCCTAATTCAAAGTTATTGCTGGTTTCTGTTTTGATGTCTGGATTGGGAATACCTTTGTGAGGGCGAGCAGGAATATCAGCCCGGAAAGAAAAGTTTGCTTCGTCGTATATGGGAGGACGAAAACCACGAGAATAACGACCAAATAAAGTTAAACCGGGATTAGCTTCGTAAACGATACCCAAGCTAGGATTAATCGCTGAAGAGGAAATATCTACAGCATCATTTCCCTTCCTGGTAAACTCTGGATTGTTTTCTGTAGACAGTTTATAGGAATCAAAACGCAATCCTGGTATTACTTTCAATTTGCTATTAGTAAAAGCAATCTCGTCTTGTAAGTAAACTCCAAAACGGAAGGTGTTGCTGTCGGGAAAATCTTTTTGAGGATAACCACGAGAATCAACCCTTGTACCTGTAGTAGTATCGAAGCGGAAATTATTACGTTCGTTGTAGGTGTTAGAAATATCTAAACCATAGCTCAAACGGTGATTGGTGTTTCCCCAATCAAAATCGCTGCGAAGTTTAACGTTAGCTCCAAAACTTCTGTCTGTGAGGTCTTTTTCTTCTTCTTGGGAGCCAACTACACCCCTACTACTGGTTTTTTTGAAGGTTTCTTCTTCTGTCAGTACGTTTTGGAAATAAACATGAGTCCGAGCAAATTTTACCCAAGAATCGCTATCTGGTTTATCGAATTGATAGGCTAAACTAAAACGCTGACGATTGGTAGTGAGTTTTTCTTCTAAGTCAGTAGTTGAGAACTCAAAAGCCAAACCAGGTATATTAGCCGTAGAAAATGTACTATCGGTGACGTTGTTGAATATTTCCCCGGTAAACTCTACAAAGCTTTGCTCGTCGATATTGTAAGTTACTTTACCCAAGAAATTGTTACGAGTTTTATCTTGGTCATCTTGATAGATACTATTACCGTTACCAACCTGGAATTCACTACCTTTCCGACGAGTATAGATAAATAGTGTATCGATATCATCAAAACGGTTAGCCTGTGTAATAGTTCCAAACAGACTTTCGTCTTTACTGCTATAACCACTACGAACGCTGGTATAAGAGTCTTTACCCAAAGTATCGAGTAAACTACCAGCTTCAGCAGTTTTGAAATTAACAGTTCCTCCTAAAGCATCGCTACCACTTTCCCCGGAATTATTACCCCGAAAAATTTCCAAAGCATTGAGAGTTTCAATATCTACATAATCTCGTCCAAGTTGACTACTACCATAAGCAAATTCAGCAGGTAGACGAATACCATCAACTTCCATCTGAACCCTATTTCCACCCAATCCGCGAATGTTTACACCTTGTAAACCCCCACGAGTGTTATTAGGAACCGAAACCCCCGGTTCGTAACGTACTAAATCTCTAACATCCCTTGCTTGTTGTTTTTCTCTCTGCTCTGCATCTATAACAGTAACATTACCAACTGTATCCTCAATACCATCTTTTTCACCAACAACAACTAATTCAATTGCATTACCTTGCTGATTCTTCTTTGGTGTATTTGCTTTTAGGTTGTTATTAATATTGAAAACTATATTACTATTGCTTTCAATTCGTTCAACATTCGGTAATTTATTTTCCCCGATTATTTTGACTTCAACTTCTGTTTCACCTAATTGTTTAACACTAAGTGAATTAATTCCCTTACCGAGATTTTCTTTTAAGAACTCTCTATCATTAGGCAGATGCAATTGAACCCGACTAAGCTTAATAATAATTACAGATTTACCTGCTAAAATTGTCTTGCTTTTGACGGGATTGAGATTAGAAGTTTCGAGAAATAATTGAAATCCGCTGTCAGTGTTTTCTAGCTTAACTCCAGATATTTTAGCTATTCCTGCATTCTGAGAAATAATGATTGAAGAATTATCTTCTGGAGCGTCAAATTCAGAAGCAGCGTAAGCAACAGGAGCAGTTAAAGTAAGCGTAACTGTTGCTATAGAAAGACTCAATAGCAATTCATTCTTTTTCATTAATTCTCCTCACAGTTAATTATTTTGCAGCACAAATAATGCCAATAGTTAAAAAGCTATTGACGCGAATCAATGTTTTTTTTCCTACAAAAATCTCAGGTTCACCTTTGACAAGCATTACTATTTTATTTGTTGAGACAAATAAATAGCTGTATAAACTCCTGATTAGCAATAAAAAACTAAGATTAAACTAATTATTAATTAGCTTAATCTGATTTAAATTAACTATTAACACTGTAGTATATATTTTAGGTAAACAGTAAGCAAAAGACGTGCTGTCATAGTTAACGAGCTTAATACAGTGATGCAATCAATACAATTAAATAAAGGAAAATATGAACAGCTAATAAATCAGTATCAAGCAAGTACTTTACATTTAATAAAGCATTACATCTAATAAAAATCATACGTTTATCAATTCCGATTACATCAGAATAATAAAAAAACTTCCCAGATTAAGAACGAACAAAAAAAGTCAAGAGAGAATGAATTTCAATAATTCTGATATAAGCAGAAACGATATTACTAATTAAATCGCTTTCAAAGGACAAATTTGCTTACCAACAGGAGTATCCATCACAACTACTTCTAAACCAAAAACTTGACGAATATTTTCTGGATTCATCACAATATCAGTTTCTCCATCAACCCAGATTTCACCGTTTAATAGCATCGCTAATCTATTACTGTATCTAGCCGCTAAATTAAGTTCGTGTAATACAGTAATAATTGTTAATTCTTGTTCGGCATTTAATTTTTTCAGTAATTCTAATAATTGTAATTGATAGCGTAAATCTAAATATGTCGTCGGTTCATCTAATAGTAAAACCTGTGGATTTTGAGCTAAAGCTAAAGCAAGAAAAGCTCTTTGTCGCTCTCCTCCAGATAATCTTTCTACCGGACGATTTCTAAACCTTTCAATTCCAACAGCATGAATTGCTGACTCTACTTTATGCTTATCTTCAGCATCTAATTCCCACTGCCACCAACTTTGATGGGGATTGCGTCCCAAACCTACTAATTGATAAACAGTTAATCCCGCAGGTACAGTTTGTTGTTGCGGTAATAATGCCATCTTTTGCGCTACTTCAACAGCACTTTGATTGTGAATTGCTTTACCATCCAATAAAACTCTCCCCTTTTGCGGTGAAAGAATCCTGCTAATTAGCTTTAGTAAAGTTGACTTACCCGAGCCATTCGCACCGACTAAACTCAACCACTCACCCCTAGCAATATCAAAATTTATATCACTAACAATTGGTTTTTTAGAATAACCACCAGTTAGATTCTTTACTTTTAATGACATAATAATAATTGGTAATTGGTAATTGGTAACTGCTCACTGTTCACTGTTCACTGTTCACTGTTCACTGATAACTGTTCACTGATAACTGTTCACTGTTCACTGTTCACTGTTCACTGATAACTGTTCACTGTTCACTGATAACTGTTCACTGTTCACTG
>JBCBPQ010000249.1:0-10649 GCA_039820645.1 Cyanobacteria bacterium J06633_8
AGGTTAGATATTTTGAAACAGAATCTCAAGAAAATGCTCCAGGATAAAAAACTAATTGTACATTAATTCACATCTTCCACCACTGCGAGAAACCCGGTTTCTTTACGATTTCATAACGAGATATTCATGCTTTTACTAATAGAAACCGGGTTTCTCGCAGTGGTGGAAGATGTGAATTAATGTACAATTAGTTTTTTATCCTGGAGCATTTTCTTGAGATTCTGTTTCAAAATATCTAACCTAGTTGCACGATAGACGGTATCTTGAATAAATTTATCTGCTTCTAAGTTACGTACTGTAAAAGGTGGATGCTTCAGAGGAAATTGCATTTCTTCTGTAGGGAGGTTGATAAAAGAAAATTCCTCGGAAGTATTAAAGTTTGTGGCATCTGCACCAACACCAACATTGCTAACTAAATTCACGTTGGGAATAATATTTAATCCTCCTTGCATCCAACAAGCAAATGTCCATTGATAATCCCAGGTAATGCCAGTGGGGTTATCGTAAATAGAATCGAATATATTTCGCCAGTAATTTACTGACTTAGAATCGATAAGAATATGATTTAAAATATTTGATTCTTTGACTTCTTGCCACAATTTGATATACAAGTCATAGTGTTTCCAAGCACGTCGCCAGCTAGCCCATCCCCAACAATGACTATAAGCTGAAAAGTAATAACTATAATCGGTACGTTTTTTTCCTAGTTGGGCATTTTGAGCCGCAATCGAAGTTATCCTATTATCGTATCTGTACTTTTCGAGTAATTCTTCGCAAAATCTAAAAAATGTTGGATGCGGAATACAATCATCTTCTAAAATAATTGTTTCTTCTACATTCTCGAAAGCCCAATCTAATCCGCTAGAAACTCTTTTCGCACATCCTAAATTAATATCAGAATAATTTTTGAGAATTTCACAATCCCAATCAACTTTATCTATAATTGCTCTTGTTTGGGCACATTTTTCAGCTTCTCCTTCGCGGTTGCTTCTTGCTCCATCAGCTACTACTAAGAGCTTTTTGGGTTTCACCTGACGAATTACTTCAAATACTTTTTTAGTAGTATCTGGACGTTTAAAGATAATAAAAGTAATCGGTGTTTCTAGTTGTTTACTCATTTTATGTTTATCTAATTTGTCAATTTATAACTACTGTTTATTTATGTTTACATTTAACCATCGAATCTGAGACAATTCGAGCATAATAAATACATTCTGTTTGTTGAAATATACAATATTTTCAATAACTAATATTTATAAAAAGGAATAAAAGACTGTAACTGAATTTGAAATAACTTCCGCGTTCTTTTATCAAAAGCATTACTTAAAAAAGCTGCCGTTGCTTGAGATGAAATTGTGGCGATCGCCGCTCCCAGTCCGCTATATTTGGGTATAAGTAAATAGTTGAGTATGACATTAAGAATTGCTCCTAATACAGTTTTTCCTAAAGAAATATGATTGAGTCCTTCTGCAATAAACCACGGTAAAGTTGCTACACCCATAAATACGAATAAAGATGCCCAAATATGCACGGCTAATATTGTGGAAGCTTCTGCATAATCGCTACCAAACATCATCAAAACGATATTGTTTGAAAGGAATGTCATGGGAATTGCAATTGCTAGGGATATATATGTCAGCAAGCGAAGTAATTGTCCGATTCGTTTATAGTAATGATGTTCGGATTTTTCTTTAGCTGCATAAATTGAAGGAGAAACAGAAGAAACAATTGCAGTTGGAATAAAGTACCATAATTCGGAAACTTTTACTGCTGCCGAATAAATACCAACTTGATTATTCCCTTTCATTTCACCCAGCATTATCTGGTCAATTTTCATAAATATCAGAATTGCAAATCCTGAAAAAATCAGTGGAAAACTTTGCTTGAGTAAACTTTTTGCTGTTGTAAAACTCCACCTCCAATTCCATAATTTAGAAAATCCTTTGATTTGATAAATCCCGAATAAACCAATGGCACCCACAACAATTTCTGCTAAAGTTGCCCAAGCAAATGTTAATAATGGTGCTTTAATCAGAATTAATCCTACTTTTATTAAAGTACTTAATAGATAAGCAATATTTTTAGCAATTACTGTATATTTAGACTGTACCTGAGACTGAAACCACAGTTCAATTGTGTCGGCAGTTCGGAATATTCCAGTCATAGCTAATATAATTACTAGCCAAATTGTCAGTATATTTTGTTCTTTTAATAGGAATAAACTACCTACCGCTAATAAAACCGAAACGATTCCACCGATGAGTTTTAAACCAAAGGTAGTTCCTAATATTTCCGTTTTATTCGATGATTCTTTAACAAGCTGACGCACTACTACATCATCTAAACCCAATGTAAAAATTGGCGTAAATAAACTAACAAAAGCTAAAGCATAGTTAAATAATCCGTAATCTTCGGCTCCTAAGTAACGAGCTACCCAAACCCCAACCAGCAAACCCGCGCCCATACGCAGAATTCTGTCGGCGAATAACCATCCCGTATTGCTGATGACTTTACGTAGTTTTGTATGAGATTTCAATTGCGATAGATTTTGAATTTTTAATTTTCTCAGCATTACAGTTAGCAGTTAGTAGTTAGTAGTTAGTAGTTAGTAGTTAGTAGTTAGTAGTTAGTAGTTTGTAGTTTGTAGTTTGTAGTTTGTAGTTTGTAGTTAGTAGTTAGTAGTTAGCCTGACAAATCAGCGGTATCTGAAAAACCTCTCTCCATGAACGCGGAGCGTTTTCTCGGAGAGTAACCTCTCTCCTGGTAGGAGAGAGGCTTTAATTTTCCCCATTCCCTCCTAGGGAAGGGGGTTAGGGGGTTAGGTTTTCGGTTGACTTTTCCACATGAGGTGAAAAGTCAGGATAGTTTTCCGGTTATAAATAATTTGCAAAAGTGAATACTTAGTTGAAATATTCCTTTTACTTTCCAATAGAAGTTTCTCTCTAATAAAAATATAATTTTCAAATACTGTGCAAAATCTTTCTTTGTTGGACAAGGTATTGTTTTTAGTTCTTGGATTGATGTATATGCCAGAAATAGCGGTAAGCTAATATTATTTTTCTGCATGATGTAATTAAAAATTGCAGAACGTTTCAATAACCTTTTATATTCAAAACTAATATCTATATCTAAAGATTTTTCATTGTAAAAATTGTTCTTTTTGTGTATCCTATACATAACCGATGGCTGAGGCATATAAAACTTTTTAGCTCCCACTAAAGAAGCACCCCATATCAAACAATCATCTGCTCGAACTCGCCAATCTTCTGTATGGGGAATAGGCAGGATTTTTTCCAAAGTTTGTTTACGCATTGACACCGTGGAAGTGATAGAGCCAATCCACTCGCCAAGACATATAGTTTTAATTTGGGAATAACCTAAATCCGTATCAAATTCGTATTCTTGATATATCCCTTCTGCAACTCCAAACTTTTGATAAGCGCAAAATAAAAAATCGCATTCCCGATAGCGCTGATAAAATTTCAGTGCATTTTCTAAATAATCTCGTTTGTATATATCATCCGCATCAAGGAAAAAAAATAAATCCCCTGTGGCAGCTAAGAATCCTTCATTAAATGAAGATAATTGACCTTGATTTTCTGGTTTTAATACATATCTAACCCTTTCATTTTCAGCCAGCCTTGCAATCACTTCTGTCGAGTTATCTGTAGATGCATCATCAACAATAATTATTTCGTCAAACTTAATGCTTTGATTTAAAGCACTATTAACAGCCTCTGGCAGAAAATTGGCATAATTGTAGTTATTAATTAAACAGGTTCTCTTCATTTTGTTAGTTGTTAGTTGTTAGTTGTTAGTTGTTAGTTATTAGTTGTTAGTTGTTAGTTGTTAGTTGTTAGTTGTTAGTTTAATTTAGGACAGAAGCAACTCGCATAATTTCCTTGTAGGGTACTGTGACGCTTTGAATAAATTTGAACCTGATTATAAGACTTGTAGCGTCACGCACCAACCAACTCATGTGACAATTGTTCCCATCGCTGTAATTAATTAATTTCCTTCTTTTTTAATAGTCTTAAATATAGTTTCTTTTATTGGTGAAAACTCCGAATCACTTGTAGCCGAGTCAATTGCCTCCTTGGTGTAATACAAATAGCTCTTAGGTTCGCTTTTTATATCCACACCATTAATTACTATTCCCAAAACCTTCTGGTTTGATTGATTTAAATAATCTCTGGCTGCATTTGCACTGTCTAATTCAACAACACCAGGGCGTACTACTAGTAAGATACCGTCTGTAAAACCGCTTAATATTGCTGCGTCTGCCGTTCCCACCACAGCAGGAGTATCGAAAATTACGAAATCATATTTATGGGTAAACTGTTGCACTAAGGTTGCCATTCTCTGAGAATCCAGTAGAGCCATAGGATTCGGAGGTAAAACACCAGAGCAAAGAACATTTAATTTAGGTGCTACTTCTTGTGCGGCAGCCTCAATTGTCACGTGGTCAACAATGACATTACTCAAACCCACTGCATTAGTAAGTCCCCAGGTGTGATGTTGAATAGGATGGCGCATATCTGCATCTACAAGTAGCACCCTTCGTCCTACACTTGCCATGGCGATCGCTAAGTTTGCTGCAACTTCTGATTTTCCTTCTTTAGGAACAGAACTTGTAACCACAATACTTTTCAACTTGGTATCAGAGCAGAGAAATTTTAAGTTAGCCTGTAAAATTTGATAGGCATTACCTATGGGGAAAGAAGGAATATCTCTCTCAATCAATCGCGGTAGAACCCTATTAACTCCGGCAATAGAAGAATTATGTTTGTGATGCTTGCCTAATGCTGGAATCACCCCGAGAAGTGTATATTTCATCACCTCTTTTGCTTCTTTAACAGTCTTAACCGAACGATCTATTAAGTCTAAACCGAAGCCAGTCATTATACCTAACAATATACCCGCAGCACCTCCACCGATAATGAACAGAGTTTTACGAGGTCCTTGGGGAGAATCGGGAACTAAAGCTTTGGAAATGATACGTGCATTAGGAATCTTTTGATTTTCAACTACATTAATTTCCCTATCTTTAGTCAGCAATGTTTGATAGGTTGATTGTGCTGCTTTGAGTTTGCGCTCTAATTCCCGTTGCTCCTGTTCTAATTTCGGTAGCAAATCGGCTCGTTTTTTGTAGGCATAAAACTTATTTGTGAGTGTGGCTATTTGCTGCTGCAAGCCATCACGCTCGGCTTGGGCAGTGGTAATTTCTGCAACTAAACTTCTGCGTAATTCTCCTAGCTGTAAATTACCCTGTTGAATTTGTTGCTGATTTCCGGAAATTTCATTGGTTCTTTCTTGCAAAAGATTTCTAAGAGTGGCAACTTTTTCTTTCAAAGAATCTATGACAGGATGTCCTTGTTTAAAACGAGTTTGCTCCAGCGCCAGTTGCCTTTCTGTTTCTTGAAGCTGAGTTAATAGTTTTTGCACTCCCTCTCTTTGACTCAAATCTGCCGATATCACTGCTTGTTGCGATTCGACTCCGGCTTGAGCCTGTAAATTTTTGAGACGTGCATTGACATGAGCTAGTTGAGCTTGAATTTGAGAAATTCTCTCTTCTAATTTAGTGATTGTCTCTACTGATGCACTAGCCTCTTCTTGCAAAGCTATGATTTGATGCTTTTCTTTGAATAGTCGCAATTCAAGTTCTGCTTGTGTTACTAATGATTCTGCATTTGGTAGTTGTTGCTTGAGAAATTCCCGTGCGGTTTGGGCTTCTTTTTGGTTCGCGTTTACATTTTGTTGAATATAATTTTTAATAACTGTATTAACGATTTTGGCAGCTTTGTCTGGATTTGGATCGCTATAACCAATTAATAAAACATCACTACCTTTAATTCCTTCTACATTCAATCCATCAGCTAAAGCAGAAATCGGTATCGGTTTACCTTCCTCATCTCTAAGATTTAGCTCTTTAATTGTTTCTTGAATAACAGGATTTGATGTAACGATTCGTGTTTGGGTATCTAAAGGATTATTATTCTGAGTTAAAGCTTCCAACCTGCCCAAATCCTCTGATAATCCCGTCAAAGAAGTTTGACGATTACTTTTAATCATCAAACTTCCCTCTGCCCTATAGGTAGGTGTAAGGGACATTGCATACAGAGTAGCTGCCGTTACCGTCAGCCCAAAAACTACACAAGCAGGCAACCAGCGACGTTTGATAACCTGTAAATATTTTTGAATATCTATTTCTTCGATATTGCTTAAAGTTTCCATTGTCATTACCACAAATATATATATAAATAGGGATTATTTTTAGAGGATGTTTGGAAAGTATAGTTTTTATCAAGAATCAGATGATCCCCCTTCCCCCCTAAAAAAGGGGGGTTAAAGTCCCAAAAGAGGTCAGCCACTGCTTTGGGGGGTTTCCCTTCCCCCTTCAAAAGGGGGGACTTTGATTGCAATTCCCCCCTTAAAAAGGGGGGCTAGGGGGGATCAATAAGTGCAAGATATAACTAAACACTTCCCAAACATCCTCTTAGAATCTACAGGATAAATTCAGCCGTTTTCGATAGAAAATGTATGAAAATACAAATTAATCGGGTGGGGCATTTTTGATTGAAATAGTATCTGATATTTATACAAGTAGACTCTACCTGACTGAAATATGCAGCAAACTATCTCAATCAAGCTCTAAAATCGCAAATTTTAATTCTCCCTCGCGTCAGCTATGTTCTACTTTTGTTTAATCAGTTGTAAACAATAACCCCGATACGATTCGATCCAAAATGTCGATGGATGATTTAAACTGACTATTAACAATTGTGATATTAGCAGACTACCTAACTAATTAACCTTACCGAAAAATGCAAAAAAAATGTTCCTAAATTCTGGTAACTTTTGGTAGATGACAAATAAGAAAAACAAAAGCAGATGAATAACAATTCAAAGTGACTAATTCATTAATTTACTTAAACGTGAAAACAATACGGCGATACCCTTCAAAAAATTATCTGGTTTTTATAGGTTATCTACTGGTTTTTACTTAGTAATTCTCTTTACAGGAAAAAGCATAACATTTCATTACCCGTAAAAGCTCTGAAGAATCATAACTTTACAGAAAATTTATAATTATTTAACTTATTTATATTTGTCTTGACATTGTAGTAATACCTACTACCTTATTCTTGTTTTCAAGCATTTGAAGCCTGTATACTTAGTTTTTCGTTGTCATAAAGCAAAATCTAAATCTTAAAACTTTAAAAGACTTAGTATCAAAGTAGAATATAACACTAAATTTTATTTCTTCGGCAAATAAATTAATTTTAAAAATAATTTATCTTTCGTGAGAGAAAATATTAGCTTAAATAGCAAATACATTGACGGAAATTCGACAATTAGTATCATGTAAACTATGTAACAATAATAAAATATTATTAAAATAGTTTCGGAGGCTTCCCGAGTTAAAACGTAAAGTGTGCTATGTGGGGTTTTTAGCAAAAATATTTTTTTTATAGTCTAGAATAATACAATTCCGAAAAGCTCAGCTTAATAGCTATAAGTAGGTAAACAAAAATATTTACTGTCATTGCGTAATTAATCATGTTTCACTACTTATATAAAAAACTGATTTTTAACATCTAAATATGGGTTTAAAACAAGCGGCAACCTACGGTGAACGAATTGGGTTGGGGAGCCATTGCACCCTTGGGGGTTTCCCCCATGAGCACATGGCGTGTTTAAATCCCCATCGCCATTCTAGCCTTCTTCCTTCTTCCTTCTTCCTTCTTCCTTCTTCCTTCGTTTTAATTATCAACCTAATTTAGCGTAATATTAATCTTGAGCATAAATAAGACTTTTTCAAGCTACCATATATAAGATTATGTATACCCCCATCGAAAAAGCTGCGGATTTTTTACAGAATAAAGTTACGAAATCTCCAGCATCGGAAGATGTAGTCAAAGCGTTAATTGCAGCAGAAAAATCAGCAAAACAGACGAAAACAGATTACAATTATTCCCAGCTAGTTGGTAACTGGAGATTGGGGTTTATTACTGGAACTAAAAAGACTCGAAAACGTGCGGGAGTTGTTTTAGGAGCGGGAAAATTTCTTCCAAAACTGGTTAAGATTCAACTTTCCTACAGTAAATCAGAAGATTCATCAGAAAAAGGAAACGTTGAAAATTCCGTCCAATTTGGTTTACTAAAAATAGTTTTATCAGGTCCGGTGCAGTTTTGGTTAAACAAAAACATACTTGCATTTGATTTTACCAAAATGCAGTTATCTTTATCCGGATTAAAATTATATCAAGGTTATATCCGTGGTGGTGAAGATAGAGAAAACAGCTTTTATCAACAAACCTTAAAACAGCAAGCATTTTTTACCTACTTTTTAATCACAGATAACTACATTGCCGCAAGAGGGAAAGGTGGAGGATTAGCTTTGTGGGTAAGAGTCAGTGAGCAGTACCATGACAGTACCATGACAGTTATCAGTGAACAGTGATGAGAGGGGGAAGAAATAATTCTTAATTCCTTACTTGTATCATTAATTCAAATTTTTTTAACTACTAATTACTGACTAATAACTGATAGCTGTTGACTGATGACTGTTCACTGTTCACTGTTCACTGTTCACTGTTCACTGTTCACTGCTACTTCTTAATCGATGAATCTATTCAAAGTAATATACTTATAGAAACAACAATCTGCACTTAGTATATAAAGAGACATTTTAATAAGTATTTTTATTGTGGGCAATATCCGCAAAATTACTTTATTATATTATTCTTAAAGTCTTCCAAAGGATGATTTGTTGTAAGCAACAATACTATGAATAACAATCAAGATAACAGTATTTTAGAAGAATCAAACAGCAAAATTTGGCAGGTAATACCAAAAAACTTTGAGCAAGCTATTTCGATTATCAAAGAGTTTGCCTTTGCAGAAGTTAAAAAAGAAGCAGAAAAAAAGCAACTGTATTTTCATAATCATGCTCATGCAGAAGCTGTTCAACGCAGAGCAGAAATAATATTTAATGCCATAGAACCTTTTTGGGATCAAATTTGTCATCAGTCAGATTCATCAGACAGTAAGCGAGCAAAATATTTGATTGATATTTGTGCAGCAAGTCATGACATGGTTCAAGAATTTATACCTTTAAAATCTCCTGGGACAGCAAGGCAGCGAGAAACCGGAGTTAGCGAAAATGCTACAATTAATAAATTAATAGATTTTATCAAAAACCTAAATCAAAAGTTTAACTTAGAAAATTCCCAACTTCCTCCTTTATTTACAGAAGTAGATTTAGAAATAATCAGAAAATCAATTTCGGCTACCATTTGTGATTTTGATAGTAATGATAATTCTATTTATCAACCAGATTTATATAATTTAGAAGAACAAATATTATTAAATGCACGTATAATTGCCCTAGCAGATATCGGTGGATTGGGGATAGATGGAATTCCAGCTTATTGTCAAGAAGGTAGTTTGATACTTTTAGAAGAAAATCCAGATATAATACCCTTAATTAAAGAATTTTTAGTTGAAGAAGAAGACAGCAACAATAACAATGAAGTCTATGAAAAATTGAGAGAGCGGTTATTAAAAAGAGCAGAATTTCAAATTAGCTTTGCAAAAGGACGTTTAGCAAGATTAAATAGAGAATTAGAAGGTTTACCAGAAGAAGTTGTTTTAGTATTAAAGGAAAAAGTCTTTAAACACCTCAACGAGCAAACAATTGAAAAAATAAAAGCTTTAACGCCTATTGCTGCGGATACAAATTTGCAAACATTGATTGAGTTTTTCAATTTAGATAAGTATATTCATAACTAGTATTCATCAGTCAAATATTTTACTGGTTAACCTATGGAATGGTTTCAGCAGCTAGCACCAAATGTAGGGTGTGTGACGGCTACTATAATTTATAAGCATAACGAAATAAATTCACTTTGCCGTCACGCACCATTAATCTCTACCTTATTACTATTTTCAGATTTGTTCATAGCGTCACACACCCTACAAAAAATAATATCTAAAATAAATTGTAATTTGTCATACAAGTAATACTTTAAAACAAAATATTTTTTATAAATTGTATTCTAGTATCATTTTTAGCTTGTTTTATTTTTGCTATAGATATATAGAATCACATATTGTCATTTCTTGATTGGAGATTTTTCCTTTTAATGCATTGACTTCTCTTTTACTTATTATCTTGATAATGTCTGCTGGATTTCCAAACCCGTCCCAAGATTATTTAGAAGGGACACTTGATTTAAATAGCTACTTAATCAAGCATCCAGCAGCCACTTTTTTTATGAGGATGACTGGGGATGCAATGGCTGATGCTGGTATTTATGATAATGATTTATTAATCGTCGATCGCAGCATCGAACCTCAGCATAATTCAATTATTATTGCTGTATTGAATGGAGAGTTAACTGTTAAAAAACTTCTCAAAATCAAGCAAGATATATATATAAATGCCACCTCTACAGAACAAAATATCAAAATTACAGAAGATATTGATTTTAGTATTTGGGGTGTCGTGACTAAAGTAATTCACGAATTAGTTAGGTAAGGTAAAAAACAAAGGAATAGCCAAAAGTGTCACAATACTGGCTTAGTGCGTGACTCAAGAAAAACCAACTTCCCTCTCCTTAATAAGGAGAGGGATTGAGGGTGAG
>JBCBPQ010000250.1:0-10469 GCA_039820645.1 Cyanobacteria bacterium J06633_8
ACTGTTGAATCAACTTCCTTTGCTCGTAAAGCTGCACTAATACCCGCATCGCTACCACCAATAATTAACAAATGACTCATGGAAACTTTTACTCCTCACAATAAAAAAGAAATAATGAATGTTATTGCTTAACATGGAGAAAGAGGGAACTTCTTTCTATAAAATTTCTTACTCACCCCAGTTGTATTCCACCACATCAAACGGTAAAATCTGGCTTTATTACAAGCAATATTTATACAATTGCAATATATAACTCGTGACCAAAACCCGCATCATCGCCTTATTTAACCAAAGTGGCGGGGTGGCGAAAACAACGCTAACTCAAAACCTCGGCTATAACCTCGCACTCAAAAAACGCCGCGTTTTACTAGTAGACATGGACCCGCAAGGAAGTTTAACAACTTTCATGGGTTTAGAACCCGATACTTTGTCAGAAAGCATCCAGCAAACAATTGTTGATAGCAAGCCATTACCAATTTACCCAGAATTAATTCACGGTATGGCGCTTGTCCCCGCCGACATCAATCTTGCTGTTAGCGAAATGCAGCTTAGTGGTGCAATTGCCCGCGAATATCGTCTCAAAAATGCCCTTGCTACGGTGCAAGAAAACTACGACTTTATTCTTATAGATTCGCCCCCATCTTTGGGTTTACTTAGCATTCTTAGCCTTACTGCTGCTACTCACATTCTCGTCCCAATTCAATGTCAATTTAAATCGTTTAAGGGAACCGAACTTTTACTTAGCACCGTTGCTCAAGTCCGTTCTCATACCAACCCAGCATTACAATTCGCCGGATTTGTCCCTACTATGTTTGATGGTCGAACCGCCCAAGAATCGCGTACCGTCAAAGCAGTTGAGGAGCAACTATCAGATATTGGTACAATTTATCCACCAATTCCCAAAACAATCGCTTTTGCTGATGCATCAGAACGTAGATTACCCCTAGCATTATTTGATAAAAATCATAACGCCGTAAAAGTGCTTAAAAAAATTGCCAACAGTTTAGATAAACTTGAAGTGAAATCGTGAGTAAGAAACGTAACGAACCCTATACCGCTATTAAAAAACCAGTTGATTTACTATTCGGGAATAGCACCGCACCAGCACAACCAGAAAATCAACTTAGTCCTGATACCATCGCAATTTCCCAAATCCAATTACCCGCATCTCAACCCCGCCGTTACTTTGACCCACAAAGACTAGAAGAACTATCAACATCAATAAAAGAACTAGGTATACTCGAACCTTTATTAGTCCGTCCCCTACCAAATAATAAATACGAACTAGTTGCTGGGGAACGTCGTTTCAAAGCTGCCCAATTAACAGGACTAACGGAAGTACCCGTTATCGTTCGCAAGATGGACGACAACATTACCCATCAGGTGCGGTTAGTTGAGAACCTGCAACGAGAAGACCTCAACCCCCTAGAAGAAACCGAAGGGATTTTGGAACTATTAGCAATGCGGTTGGATACAAGCCTTGATGAAGCCATAAAACTACTGCAAAAAATGGAAAATGAAGCTAAGGGAAAAGTTACCCCTAACGTTATGGGTAATTCTCAAGGCTTGATTATTGAAGAGTTATTCGCATCGCTCGGACGAATGAAGTGGGATTCGTTTGTCAAAAATCGTTTACCACTACTCAAGCTACCATCAGATGTGCTGGAAGTGTTGCGGCAAGGGGAATTGGAATACACCAAAGCTCGTGCGATCGCCAAGGTTAAAGATGATAAAAAACGGCAGGATTTAATAAAAAAAGCAATCGCTCAAAACTTACCCCTAACTCAAATTAACGAGCTTGTTAAAGAAGCAAACCAAGTTACAACAACAGCTAACCCGCTCAAAGAACGCTATAAAATTGCACTACCAAAATTACAAAAATCTAAAGTGTGGGATAATCCTAAAAAGCAGAAGGCTTTAGAAAAGCTGCTAACTCAAATTGAAAAATTGATTGATGAATAATAATACTAAATAAAAAATACAAAAATCAGCAGTACCCAGTAAATCTAGAAAACTGCTGATGGAATGGTGTGTATGGTTAAGCGAGCAATAAAAAATAAAGATAATTCTTAAATATAAAAGTGAATTTTTAAACCAGTGAAGCGAGCAGTTGTCAGGTGCGTGTAACTTTTAACTGACAACTGTTAACTACTAAGCACTTTGCAATCTAGCGAAGCCAAAGGTAACGTTAAACTCTTCACACCAAATTGCTACAGATTTGAAGTCATCTAAATCAAAGTTGGCAGGAATTTCGTAACGTTGAGCGCCATCGAAACGTTGTAAGTTAGCCAAGGTTACGTAATTTTGTTTTCTCAACTTAACTGGTACGGTACCCTTGCGGTGAAGAACAACTCTTACTTTTGGTCCTCGTGCGGTGGTGAATCCTTTACTGAATTCCGGCGGAACGCTTACCGTTTTTCTCGACAATCTTAGCGGTACCGTTGGTGGGATGGTCTTGCTCGGTGGTAACGAAGCTACCAGATGCAATCAGTGACTGAGATTTTGCTGCAACTCTTACACTTTGTCTCGCTCTTTGTGCCTGGACTGGTTGTAGGTTGAGTGCTAATTGTCCAACGCTACCGTTGGGATACGATTAATGCGATTCCTAAACTAGCTAATTTGTTAAGTTTCATTTTTGTTACCTCTCGTTGGGATTTGTTGTTTCTCCGTCGTTAATTACTAATATCGGGGATGAAACTGAGATGGTAATTATTGGTAACTGAGGATTGAGTAAGAGTTATCTGAGAAAACTGAGAAAGATTTGTCTTCTTCGTATTGAGAGTGATGATGTAATTATATGAGCAATTATAAAGCAGGAACTTGTTAACAAGCTTTTATAACAAGCCGAATCCGTTCATGTCTTCATCGTACTAGCAATTCAATTTTCTTTGTAGGATGGTAATGCAGTGGTGCATTCCGGCGAGAAAAAATTATGGGCAGAAAAGCTAAGTTAAAAGCGGCAAGACGTGAAGGTTTAGTGAATCGTAAAGTTGAATTCCCCTATGGCGGCGAGAATTGCGATATCAAAGTTGTACGTCGCTTTACACCAGAAGACCTAAAATTTAAAAATTGGGATAAAACTCTGGTGGAAGATATTTTCGATACCACTACTGATGTTTGGATTGATTTTTCTATCAGCACTCCTGGAGTACCGTTATATTTCGTTGATTCGGGTAGGTTCAATAATGCAATGACTCCCCCGAGAAAAGAAACGTGGAACGCAATTGCAGCTAATCCGGGATTTCAACAAGATATTATTAGTACGCGGGATGACGAAATTTTATGGTTCGGTATTACGCATAAAAATAGTAATACTGCTTTTTTTGATTACACCTATGATGAAGCTAACGATGAATTTATAGCTGGTGCAGATACAACTAACCGGCTTGAACTGGCGATTGCCTATATTTTAACCGGATTCTTTGATATCAGAAAAAAATACAAAGGATTAAGAAGTTTGTTTTTTCTGCTAGATTCTGAGGAAAAAGGGCAAATAAATGAACCATCCGGCGGTTCTATATTTTTTATACGTTAAACGATGACCACCGGGGTAATTGCTGTCCGGGGACACGTTGTAAACTTTGATTAAATTGTTTGCAACTATTTACGTTATGTGAGTTAAGCACAGTTATAGAAGGCATAATATGAAGGATTGTTATTCTTTTTTTTGCTGAATATAGTACTGAAGTTTTAATCGTAAAAAGTAAGTAAAAACTAAGAATTATTTACTGGGCTGTAAGCGTAAAGTAGCAATATTAGGGATTTGCAGGAACCGAAGCTGTGTACCGCATCTACCCGGTTGTGGTTTAATACCTCAAGTTAATATAGCCGAACAATTTTAAAATTATCAACAATATAGAGATGCTTGGTTTAGAACGTAAAAAAGTAAATCAATCATATTTTATTCTAGCCTTTATTTCTTTAATTAAAGAATCATCATTTTTGGTTCTTCTTCTTCTCATAAGAATTTTACCCTCTTTAATTGTAATATCTCCTATTTTTATCGCATTTCTTACTACTAATAACGCCTTAAAAGCAAATTTTAAACTCAACCACGACCACAGAAGAGTAATCCCTACGAAAAAACTAAACGCAAAGCTATACACAATTACTGATACAAAAGGATAATTTTTGATAAATTCTTTATTTATAATGGGTAAAGTAGAGACGAATTTATCTTCTATTATTTCTTTAAAATTTGAACCTACTACTTCGGCAGTACCTAGACCACTTGCTGCTGCAAAAATAGTAATATTTTGATTTCTGTCATTTTCTCTTTCTGTATATTCACGCTTCCTCTCTATTTCTTTAATTAAGTTACTAAAACCATCTGCTATAGTGTCCAAAAATCTATATCTATGCTGAAAATAACTTAAATCTTTCGCTACTTTATGTTTAAAGCTGTTGCAGGTTTTGACACCAAAATAACGTAAAAAATCAATACTGTGAGTGGGAAAATAAATTTTCATTTCATCAATTTTTTCTATATAATCTTCGGCATTCTCAATTAAAATGTCTTGAGAATCTTCTATACTTCTCAACTTTTTACCATACTCTAATGACATTTGAGTTAATTCTAATAATTGGTCATTAAGAAATTCTAAATCTAATTGATTAAAAGATTTTTTATGAGATGCTTTTTTTATTATTGTGTTTATAAATTTGTTTTCAAGTTTTATATTTTTATCTCTAAGATTTTCACTTATTTCCGTAATTTGTTTGCAAGCATAAATTGCTTGTGACTTATACAAAAATAATTCGATAAAATCATAGTATGTTCTTTGCTTGAGATTTTTTTTATCTTTATTATTTACTAACCATACATAAACATGATGATATTTATCTAATTGTTTAAACGCAGAGTATTCTAAAATAGGTCTACCAAATACTTCACCAGCTTTATTAAATAATGGTTTATTATCACTTCTATAAAATAACGAATTTATGTATTGGTCAGCAATATTAGTTTTAAGCCATTCTGATGGTTTATTTTTATTTTCACTTTCTAATCTAACATTAATTAATATATTTTGCCCCAAAAATGGATTGTTCCCTTCCTCCTTTAAAAGTAAACAGTCATTACGATTGAGATTAAGTTTATTCAGTTCTTTTATTGTTAATGCATTGTTACTTAATTCTGAAGAAGGATAAATGCTTAAACCTAATGTATAAAAATTATCCACTTGTAATGCATTAATTTCTATTCTATTGCGACTATTTGTAACAGAAAGAGTATAGATTTTATTCAGACGGTCGTTCCGGATTCTTTTTCTTAATTTTATTTTACAAAAATCTGGTAGTTTTTGACTTGATGGTGGTTTAATTAAATTTAAAGATGAGGTTTTTGATTTTTGTTGCTCTTCTTCTCGAATAAAATCTTGAATTTTAAATGATTTATATCCTAAAATATTACGGATAATCTTATTACATTTTTCCCAAAGCCAATCGGAATTACTTTCCAAACTATAATCATTAAAATCCTTGAAGGAATAAGCTAATAAATGAATGTTAGGAGGATATAATTTAATAGAAGACATCTGAAGATTTATTTAGTTTATAACCGCAACGAACTATATATTTCAATTGGATTGAAAATGCTGCGAAGCGTTATTACATAAAACTAAAGTCTGAGCGGTGTTGTAAAGCTTATAAAATACATTTCTGGAGATGTCTACTAAAAACCCGCATAACGCCATTTATATGTCGCAAAATTAAAAGGAATGCTCATGTTGAAGAGGGCACTTCTTGAACGGAAGATGAGAGAACAACTACCAACTCTGGCACAATTCTTATGTAGCATTAACCCCTTCTATCAAAAATTTTCACTCAAAGCATTACTGTTGCTTCTTAAGGTGGCTGCCTGGTTGAGGTCTTACTCTCTTGTTATTTCTTTGCATTCGCACGCGGTGCGTGCGAACACAATCATACTGACAATACTTTTTACATACAAGTTTACGTAGTGACTTTGTATCCTAGGACATTATTGCAGACATACATTTTTATAACGCGACCGCGTACATCCTCATTGTCACGTCGGGACTCCCCAAAATGTGTAAAGCGATTTTTTTCGGGGGAGATGACATTTTCTCTTCAGTATTCTTTAATTTGTGTTGTCTAGCCGAAGCTACATAAGAAATTAACCCAAGCGCAAAAATACGCAAAAGTTTATGTATCGGATTGTTATAGTGTGTTTTGGGAGTGATGCTGTTAAATCTCAGGTGCTTAGGGTTGGTTGAATTTATATGCAAAACCCCTTACAACCTCTATGCTAGATTGTAAAAGGATTTTGTTGGAACACACTAATAGAGGTTTTAAATTGGTTTTTAATTATACGCAAAGAAAGTTAAAAACCTTGGTAAGCTAAATATCTTTTTATAGCTTAACTTGTTTTTAACTATCAACTTTTCAACAAAAATTCTCCAATTTCTACGTAAATTCTCCCTATTGCAGAATTTTCTTTTAAAGGCTGAAAATCAGAAATATTAAGTATTTCAAGGGTTTTCTTTAGTTTTTTAACACCTTCAAAACATTGGTTTTCGTCTCCTTGTATGCGTATTCTCATCGTGGCTTTTATTTAATTTTAGGCTTAAGTATAATACCGTACACACCACATAAAATCTACTAGTAATAAAACCGCTATCAACCCTGATAGCGGTTTTATTACCACTAAAACTCATATTATGATGTGATAGCGGTCATATTTTTATTGTTTATAGGGAATTATACTTACTCACTGAACTATCCACACCGCTCTCTTGTTTCATGTAACGGTGTTTGCCGCTATCACTACTAAAATAGCGGCTTTTTTTATGAAAACCGTCATTACAGCTAATGACGGAATACAAGAAATACAATCAGCTATGTGATAGCACAATTATTCAAGAAAGACGCAAAGCTGATATTTTCAATGGTTTTTATTTTGTAAAAATATTAAATTAACTAATAGATACCGAAGACAAGTAAAAAGCTACATTATTTAGTTAGACAATGTAGCTTTTTAACTGGTAATTTCCTGTATTTATAACCATAATAATCAATGGGTTTTTTAAAGACCCAATTTTTAGTCCCACCAAGACTATTTAGAGGCTCAATCAACCCGTTGAGCCTTTTTCTTATGCTGTTTTTACATTATTACGGCTATTATAAAAAGTATCCGTAAATTCTTCAAAATTAACTAAAAATAAACTTACTTTTTTATAGCTTAAATGATTTTATTTTGTATTATAAAAAATAATGAATTCATAATTATTTCGTGTAAGTATAGCCGAAGAATACTTTCTTAACTGTGTTTTCGCTCTATTTTAATAGTAGAGCGTTTTTTGTTTGTATATTAATTGTCACAGCTTTTATCCCCATCACCGTGAGTTACTTCAATCACCCGTACTTCTTCTATTTCACAGAGCATATGCTCTATGGTTTGTGAAGTGATAAAGCTTTGTCGCTTCAAATACATCCGTCCTGTTGTTTTATTAAAAATGCATTTTGTCGGTACTTTTCTGGTTAGAAGAAAAATGATACCCCAGCTACCAATTAAAACAAACCATCCTCCAAATAGATAGCCAGATTGGCGGGGGTCATACTTAATCACAAGCGGTAGCGGCTCTTTTGTAGTCATAAAAGCATTGATTTGACTAACTTTTGTGTGCGCTTCCTTATTGCCAGTAGAATAGTTACTCAAAGGAATTCTGTTGTCTTTAGTCAATAAAATGACCTGGTGGCTATTACTATCACTGTTTTCATTTACAGCTACTTCAGCACCTTGGAGCTGTCGAATGGAAGTAGTGCGTTTTCTTCCAGATAAGCTATAGCTTGTCTTTGTACAAGCTACCTGTGTTGGTTCAAGCCGATTACATTGAAGCGTTACTGGTTGGGCTAGAAAAATAATGTGTAAGCCAGATGGAATAAAAGGAGTAAAAAGCAGTACTTCTAACAGACTGTGGAGGAAATACAATTTTTTTTGAAGTTTTAGTACTGTAGATGTTGCTTCAGTAATCTGCATCTCCCATTCCCCTAGCTTTAACCTCGCAAGAGTAAATATACAGAGCTTCCTTAAAAACTAGTATTTTAAACTACTGCTGTGCAACTGCTATTCTATTCTATATTTTATTTTGATTTTTTCATTGACTACCCATGCTTCTGGCATTAAAGCTTGTCTAAGTTTACTTTTCAGTTATTTTGTTTTTTGTAACCTTATTTTTTTGCAAAAGCCCGGAGGATTAAATATAATATCTGTAAGTATCTTAAGAAAAGGCTCAATGGGTTGTTTGAGCCTTGTAAATCCTATAAAAGATGGGATTTTGTCAGTGAGGTGTCAAAGCGACACAACAACAATTTCTCTCATAATTGTTGCCAACATTCAAGTAAAATAAACTACATATTTTTAGCTGATTTTTTTGGCACTTTTTGTTTTAGGTAAATTGACAAATTATGCTAACCCATAAGGGATTGCATTTCTACACATTCGGTTATTACAACTAATGACTGGTTTTTTTCATTTTAAAAAAACCGCTATTTTTTTAATAACAGCGGTCACACAAAACAAAAGCAGCGTGGATAGTTCAGTCAGTTATTAAGTATAATTTCTTAGAAACAGTTCTGATGTGACTGCTGTCACTGCAATAATTAGGATAAAAAAGTATGTAAAAAATGCTATCAGGTTGTGATAGCAAGGTAGGCAAATCTTTAAGTACTATTAGTAATATACTACCCACAAAAAAGACGGTTATCATCATCAGGTATCTGACTAATTTGTCTTTCAGTATTATTTGCAGACAGCAGTGTAGCACTTTTATCTAATTGTTTAATATTTTTTTGTGGGATAAAGAAATTTGCTAGTACAAGAATCCGATAACTGAACCAGAAGAAAGTCTTGTTTTTAATATTGATGTATCCTGCTACTCTTTACAGAATCAGGCATTCTTGAGCAACATGGCGCTAATGCCATTTTTATTGCTCTTAGATGAATTCTCAAACAATGTTAGCTTTATCACAAAAAAGTTTACTCCTAATTATAGTAAGTGCATCTTTATTACTTGCAATTAGCGCTTTAACTATATTTTTAATCAGATTTTTTAAAAGTAAACAAAGGGAGCAAAAAATAGCTTCTGCATGGAGAATTGTTTTATCAACTAAAGCCTCCCAAGATGAACGAAACTGTATTGAAGCTATTGAATACCTGAATCAATTATCTCAAGATTTGAGTTGCTTAAATCTAGCCTCATATTTTCTGGAAGGAGTTCAGTTACAAGAAGCCAATCTTAGTTGTGCCAATCTTAGTAAGACTAAGCTCTCAGGTGCTGATTTTACTAACGCCAACCTTGTAGAAGCCAATCTTAGTGGTGCTGATTTAAGCTCGGCTAAGGAATGATAATGCCCGCTTGGTAGGTGCTGATTTAAAAGATGCTAATCTTGCTAACGCCAGTCTTTTAAAAACTAATTTTAATGGTGCCATTCTTACTAATGCCAAGCTTGGTAATGCAAAACTTTGGAACCCGGAGAATGAAGAGCTTCAAGGTCTAACACCGTATCAAATCAAGCAGGCTAAGAACTGGGACAAGGCAATCTATAGCCCCCAATTTCGGGAAAAACTAGGTCTGTCTATAGATAATTAAAATACTTATTAAGCCACATTTGCCTACATCTTTTTTTATGAGCGAGCAATCAAAAAATATTGATATCACTGAAGACACTGAGAAATCTAAGCACAAAGATGACAGCTTTATTGATTTTGTCAAAAAGCTTGATTTAAGTATCAAAAGTGATTTCGTTAGTGCTGACCTGGCTGGAATTGATTTTGGTGGTAATGACTTAAGAGATGCCGATTTGAAAAATGCTAACCTTCGTGGTGCTAATTTTGCTTACGCCAACCTCAGTGGTGCCGATTTAAATTGTGCCAATTTAAAAAATGCCAATCTGGTTAAAGCAAAGCTTACTGGGGTCAATTTCAGTTTTGCAGAACTTGCCGGTGCGAATTTAAAGTACAGTCAACTCAGTAATGCCAATTTTATTTTTGCCGAACTTAGCAGCACTAATTTTGAAGGTGCCAATGTCAAAAATGCCCGGTTTGGATATAATTCAGGTATTTGCGAATCAGCGAAGCGTGACTTAATTGGGCGGGGAGCAATATTTGAAGACCAGAGGCGCAAGCTTGCACCAAATAAGCTTGGCTAAGAATGAAATGTTCAGACCATTGATTGATTGATTTATACCTTAGCCTGTGTATTATCTTCTAAGTTGTATTCTGCAATACATATTAAGCTTATTATGGCTCTAAATATCAGATTAACCGGAACTAAGGAAGAGATTGATAAATCAATTGAGCAGATAAAGCAGGTAATGAATGTTTCAGAAATTTCCGATTACTACAGGCATAGCAGTAAAGAAGAAACTTTCATTACCTGCTTTATCTGCTCAATTGATTTATCAATCTCTTCCTTAGTTCCGGTTAATCTGATATTTAGAGCCATAAT
>JBCBPQ010000251.1:0-10458 GCA_039820645.1 Cyanobacteria bacterium J06633_8
AAAAGTGAAAAAGCTATCTATATCAGTTCCAAAATCCGCGTCTGGTATTATCCCAGAAAAACCTGGAAATCTCTATGGATTCAATATTTCAAATATGCTAGAGGGCGCTATCTAACAACTACCAACCACTTATTCTTAGAATTTTGTGTCTAAATAACTGATAAGCATAGCCAGAGAAATGAGCAAGAGGCATAGTTATTAAACTAATTATACAGAAAAACCAGCGATTCAAAAATGAGGGGACTTCCTTTTCGCCACCTCTCCAAATTTCGTGCTTAAAATTATTCCGATACTTCCAATTTATGCGAAGGCTTTCTATAAAAAATATAGCTATTCCAACTGGAATAAGCTCAACTATTGGTAATCGCCATTGAGGAAACAGTAAGTCTATGAGTATCATAAAAATCGCGCCAGAGATGACTAGAAATGGTAGTTTACCCCTGAGTTGCGATTCATTGCTGTGCTTGGTTGTTGTTAGATAGCGCCCTCTAGCATATTTGAAATATTGAATCCATAGAGATTTCCAGGTTTTTCTGGGATAATACCAGACGCGGATTTTGGAACTGATATAGATAGCTTTTTCACTTTTACTTAATAGTTTCTGATTTAATCCAGCATCTTCATTCGTCAATTGTGAAGTATCCAAGCCTCCAACATCAAGTAATGCTTGTCTCTGAAAGCATCCTAGATAGACTGTATCAGCATACCCATTATATTCGGGGTCACGATATTTTGCGCCACCACTTCCTAGAATACTTTTGGAAGCTAAAGCAATTCCTAACTGAAAGGAAGTTTTAGCAACAAAGCGTTGGGCTCCTCCCACGTTGAGAGCTTTTGATTCTAATAAAGCTTCTGCACATCTTTCGACGTAATCGGATGCATAGTCTGAGTGAGCATCAGCTCTGAGGAATATGTCGCCAGTGCATTCTTGCAAGATTAGATTCAGCCCTACTGATTGAATTTTAAGAGGATTATGAATTAGTTTAACTCTAGAATCTTCTTGAGATAGTTTTTTGACAATATTTTGAGTTCCGTCAGTACTGCCACCGTCAGCTACAAATATTTCTATTAAATTTGGATAATTAGTTTGTAGAAATGCACATAAAACCTGCTCTATATGAGAAGACTCATTGTAAGTAGGAATAGCAATAGAGACACTTGTCAAGTTATCTATCATGAGTTTTATAGCAAAAATTAATCTAAGAAGACATCAAGGAAAATCAGTAGCAGTAAACTTAGATACTCAAATAGTTACCTAAGATAGAGATTTTGATATAGCAATAAAATTTGTCGTTGTAAATATTTCTAGAGTTTCGTGATAATGATTGATAGGAACAAGACCATTTCTAACTAATCTATAGAGATGATATTGAGGGCTTAGTAACTCAAAGAAATCTCTAAAGTAGGTACGTGAATCGATATTACATCCGCCAAATTCAAATTGAATCCGATCAATTGCACCTGATGCTAGCATCTTTTTCGCTCCTTTAAAGACACTTAATTCATGTCCTTCTACATCTAACTTAAGATAGTGAATATGCTCGACATCGTTTTTTATACAGAAAGCATCCAATGTCTTCAGTTTAACAGTCTCTGTAATTGTCCATTCTTTTTCAGACACTTGGCGCTGATACAAAGAAGCTTCTCCCGAACCTTCTTGATCTAAATATAATGTTACTTCGTCATCATGTTCACCCAAGCCGAAATTATGAATTGAGATATTAGTACAACCATCTAAATTATTTTGTAAAATACTAAATGTATTTGGTGATGGCTCAAAAGAATGAATAATTATATTTTTATCAAACATCTTTAATAATGCTTGAGAAAATTGACCCTGATTTGCACCAACATCAAATACAACAGCAGTAGTATTTGAGGGTATATCTTTACTTAATTTAGTTAATATGTATTTCTCTCCGCTATCTTCTACATCTCCTCCTAAACCAATATTCATGCTCCAAAGGGATAACCGATAAAATATTTTAAATAATCCTTGAAATTGAGTGGTGGCTAGAATACCAAATATATAACGTCTCACATATTTTTTCATTATTTATACTCCTATAAAATATAAATGAAATAGTAATTATTGTTACTGATAATTATGCTCGTAATTTTAAACGAAAAGTCAACAAAAATAAAAATAATGAAGTACCAACAAAACGTATTACAGAACTGTTCATAGCGTCCTGAGGTGATTCAGCAAATATTGGAAAGGCACTCATAATAACACTATAAGTTAGCAGCCGACTAGGAGATTTTGAATTTACACACATATACTGATATGCTATCTTAGCTACTAGACCAATAACAAACATACCTAATAACACTCCTATAACTCCCATTTGCCAGTAAAAATAACCAATTACTGTAGGAGTAAGACCACCAGTTGACTCCGTTATAGTACCGTCACGCCACAGTAGATAATCGCTCATTATTTCTCTACCAAAAATAATCATAGATACTTGTTTATCTGGCCAAAATGCACGAGGAATTAGAATGGTTAATGCTTCAAAAATCGAATCAAAAAAGTACTTATATTCATGAGTAATATTGGTTTGTTGCATAACTTGTATAACCATTTCAGTCCCTGGTGTTCTGACCACCAAAGGTTTGAGTATGGTGTCTACGCCAAAATCTTGAAATGAAAATATATCTAAACCTTGACGACCGAGTTCTATATTATGTCTAGCTAATCCGTAAAAAGTAAGAGCAAAAAATAATAATCCTGCAAAACTCAATAGCTTTTTCCATGATATTTGTTTATACATGTAATTCCATAAAATAATAAGCTGAAGAATAGGAGGCACTAATACAATTCTAAAGCCAAGTAAAATCCCTGGAAATAACGAAAAAGCAAATACTAATAAAGCAACCCAAAGTCTTAAATAATTATTATATTTTTTTACAAAATAAATAAAGAAAATCAAGGAAGCTGTAGGTAACATACCAGTAGCAGGGTAAATGAGATAGCCATTACCAATCAATCCTTGCGATCGCCAATAACCTAGACTGACTAGAAAAGTTTGTAACCCCCCTTGACTTTGGATTAATCTGTAAGCAGCTCCAAATCCCCAAAACATCCCTAACATAACTACCCATTTGATTCGATCATTAGACCATTTTGAAAAAGTCGGTAGGCTATTTCCAATTACCCTTCCAATTCTAAGTGAATAACCTAAGTAAAAAAATAATAGACCGATTGCTGATAGTGTTATTGCTGCTAAATAAAATGGCTGGTTATAGGGTTCATCAGGTTCCAGCCAAGGCATAAAAGTTTCTCCACCAGCTAATATATAAATAGGATAAATACCTAGTTGTAAAGAGTAGTATAAAATGAATAAATTTTTTGGGTTAAGTGGATCGAATTTGTGTGTATATAATTCCCATAATATTGGAAATAAAACAATAGCAAAAAATATTATTAAGGCTAAGTGAATTCCTAAAAAGCCTTCTGAGGAACCAAAAAATAACAATATAGCCAGAATAGCAGCGCTGAGAAATAAAATTACAATCCTACATATCAATTGTCCCAAGAGCATAGTTGTTTATTTCCTCGTTGTTCAAACAGACTTTGAAACTTTTCCTAGAAGTTTTGACAGTAACAATACTTCTGGAATCCGAAAGATTCCACCTGTAATCCCAATAAAGCTAACTATTCCTACTGTTATTACTATCATTAAACGCCAAGCTAAATTAATTGAAATAATTGGTGAAATCTGTTCAATTAATATATTCTGACTCAACTGCATTAGTATTCCCGAAGCAATCAGAGCCAAAATTAAACAAGCAACAAATCTGAAATTAGTAGATTTATGCCAGTCTCGTATTTGTTTTTTCCAGATTAGCCAAATACAAATTCCCAGCAATAACCACCAAGTAATTACATAAGCAATAACAATTCCTTGTAAACCGATAAGTTGACTTAATCCGCCTGACAACCCAAAATAGATTAATGCACCTAAGCTACCAACAATTGCAGCATTTGTAACATCCCCACGGGCATGAAGTGCCTTGACAATTAAGGTAACACTGAGCATAGCTACCATACCAAATAGCATTCCAGGCAAAACTGAAGCAACACCCAATGTGCTTGAAGTATCAAACGCTCCGCGCTGGAAAAGCAAGTTGATTAATGGAACTCTAACTAAAGAGATAACTAGTGTCAGTAAAGCAGAGAATGTAATTACCATCCTTATTGCCTTAGCTAGCATACTCTTAAACTGACTATCTTCCCCAAGAACTGCCTTTTCAGCCAAGTAAGGTGTCAAAACTAACCAGGGACCAAGAGTGACTATATTCCCAATAGATATAACTAACCGTTGACCATAACCAAGATATGATAAATTACTTGGCCCAAGTCGCGAAGCCCAAATTGCATCTACTGTTCCGTAGATCGTGAAACATAACATAGAAAGTAATACCAGTGGTATATTTGTAAATATAGGTAGTAATTCGCGCCAGAGTTTAAAGCTAAATTTCTTAAACACCATTTCTTTAGCTACCCCTATATACAAGATAGGGATGGCTAATAAGTAACCAGTTAATGTTCCCCAGACCAAGCTTGATACTCCTAGTTGAGATGCAAATAGCGTCATAAATGTAACCATACCTAAAGGTGGTAAAGTATTGACTATGACAGGAATTGAAAATTTTCGTATGGTATTGTGTACTGCAGTTAAATAGCTTATTACCATTACACAACTTGGCGACATCCAGGAAATTCTTGCCATTTGGGCAGCTTCAGTTTGTATTTCCACAGGTAGAGTTGGAGCCATTAGTTGTATCAGCTTAGGTGCTAAAAAGTAAGCTATTGAAGATATCCAAATTGCTAAAATTATAAAGACTAAGAATAGTAAACCAGCAAAATATGAGTATCTTTGTGGATATTTTGTTCTATGCTTTACCAAAGTTGGAACGATAGAGTATGAAAATAAACCTGATATTAAACCAACTACTAATAAAGGTACGCTTACAGCAATCAGGTACGCGTCTAAGTGAATACTAGCTCCAAAAATCTTGGCTATCAGCAGTTGGTTAAAGAAACTAACCAAGCTAGACAACAAAGATATTAAGGAAATAATGGCTGAGGAGCGTAACATAGTAATTTAAAATGATTTGAGATGTATTTTAAAAAAAAATTTTGAAGCTTATTTACAAACCATCTGGCAAACTTCTAATATTCCAGCAGCAGTCTTTTCCCAACTAAATTTTTTTAATCTTTCTCTTCCTGCCAATATAAGCTTTTGTCTTAGCTCAAAGTTACTTAAACTTTTTGTAATACCTTCTGCTATACTTTCTACTGACTGTGGGTTAAAATATAGTACAGCATCTCCACATACTTCCGGCATAGATGTTGCATTAGAAGCAACCACCGGAGTACCGTGAAACATTGCTTCTAGAGGAGGAATACCGAATCCTTCATAGATTGATGGATAAACAAATAAATCAGCATTTTTATAAATTCCAGCCAATTCTTTATTAGAGAGATTTTCAAGTAAAACTATTTTTTCTGAAAGACCTAAAACAGAAATTTTTGATTTAATTTCTGGAGTAAATCGAGGTACAGTTCTTCCTACTATTACTAGCTTATGTGGAAAAGATGAGCTAATAGAATGATAGGATTCAATTAGCTTTATCAAGTTTTTATGAGGATAATGTACACTGCAAACACACAAAATGTATGGTTTAACTACAGAAGTAACAGCTGTTTCCTGACTATCTTCAAAAGCAGAAAATCCATTAGGAACCACAAATACTTTATCGGAAGAAATATTGCAAAAATTTAAAATATCTTTCTTTGTATTTTCTGACACTGTAATCACAGCCGTAGCATTGTTTATAGTCGGAATGTAAATATATTTCCATAGAGTAGAAGTAATCTTAAAATCATCTTTCCAAATAACAGGTATCAAGTCGTGAACAGTAATAATTTGAGGTATTTTACGTGTATTATATAAAGCTTCAGGATTATAAGGACAATATAAAACGTCAATATGATGCTTAAGTAACTCATTTTCAAAATTAGCTTGTTGATGCAACCATGAAGTTATTTTTTTGAATGATGATTTTTGAAAAAAGGGATTCTCAGCATGATGAATTGATAAACCATGTATATCAGAAAATAAAGCTGAACTTTGTGTAAAGAGACTAATATCTTGATTTTTTTCATAGAGAGATTTGATTAAATTGGTTGCAAAGGTGCGACGGCTTCCACCTTTATAGTCCATAGGAGGAGAAAATTTGACTGCGACTTTCATAGATTTATTAGGTCTTCTAAATTGTCAGCTTAAATCATGCACTTTTTTTAATAAAGTCGTAAATCTATTATTCCATAATAGATTTTACGCTTTTGTTAGTAATTTTTTTGATCTGCCAACGGATGTAATCGTATGTATCCCATGCAAATTGATGAAATTCCAGATACAGGTAGCGCCAGAATGAATTTATAGAACGTTTTTCAACATAGTGAATAATTTTCTCCTGCTTCAAAAGTCTTACACCTTTCCACATGAGTTGTCCTTTGGAAATTAGATGTGTATCTACAATTGGAGGACGAGACTTAAAGGTAATAGATAAAGCGTAGAATTTATCATCTATTTGATTACAGCGTTCCACGCCTCCTTTTTTTTCAATATCCCAAGCTGTTTCACCTGCTTTTAGAATTTTTAGCAAAGTAGATTTTTTCCATAAGGCAACTGTCATAGAAACACGATATGGGAAACCTTTAGGAATTTCTCCTATTTGCTCTTTTTGATTTACCAAAGCAAAAGGACTGCAAGAAAGCAGATTCAGATAACCCGCATTTTTATTTTGAGCTAACTCAATTAAATTAACTAACTGAGTAGTATCCACAAGAGCAGAAGGAGGACGATCTTCCACCCAAAAAATCAGCCACTCTTGTTCAATTTGATTGAGTGCTTTTATCAGATTGGAACTGTAGTCAACATCATTACCAATCAACAAAGGTGATACTCTTGAGTCTGGATATTCGATTGTATTAGAAACAAGGTATAGAGGAAAAGGGCAATCAGACCAATTCTTGAAGAAGAGGTGGAAAAAGGGATGCCATACATCTTGATATGCATCACAAGAAACAACTATAATAGGTATGTTTATTTTATTAAACATCACATATATTTTAGATAAAATTTAACTAATGTAATCCAAATAATCCTAATCTGTTAATTTGAAATAAAGTCTGATTTCGACTTTGTAAATTTTGCATATACATCTCCCCAGAGTAGTTTATCACTTAACTTATTAAATTCCTCATACAGCTTATTAGGTGTTACCCATTGTGATAAAAATAATTCCATTGATTCACCAATTGAAAAGTTTAATTCCACTTTACCAATTTCTTGAAGATGATTTATACACTTTTTTGTATCTTCCAAAACTTCTCTAGAAAATTCAAAAGATATATAGGGGATAGGTTGATTTAATCCTTTTATCACAGATAGCTCAAATCCCTCGACATCTATTTTACAAAACTTAGGTAATCCATATAAATTTATAAGAGTATCAAGCTTCGTAATTTCTACAGATTGTTTTCTTGTCCATTGAAATTCATTAGAGAATCTAGATTCTTGTATCCATTTCTCGGATAACGTAGAAATAGTACTAGCATCTTCACATATTGATAAATCTGCATAACCTTCATAATCACCAACGGCTTTATCTATCAAAATTACATTTTGATTATTTGAAAATTTTCTCTTCAGTATATTTAAACAAATATCTTGTGGTTCAATACAAGCTACTTTTGCTCCTATATCTAAAAAAATATCTGTCCTATTACCTATATTAGCCCCAACATCAAAACATAAATCACCTGGTTGTAAAAATTGAGAATAAAATTTAATAGCTTTTCTATAACGATATAAATTAGTAGGATTATAATTATCTAAAAACTTTTTAACCGGGTAAATCCATGTTTTTCGTAAAGCTTGTTTAATTTGTTTCATGTTCTATATTTTCTGTAATTTTGGTTATTGAATATTACGATATTGATTATCGCTATATAAGAGAATGTTAAAAAAGAGTCTTTTGCTCCTAGAATAGGCATACTTAAGTATCTCAGTGAATAGCTGAAACCTAGATTTTTCATTTAAGTTGAACCAATTTCAAACGCAAAAATGATACCTTACGGAACTTTTAAAACATCCTCTAAATTAGCAAAAGTTTTAACTAATACTTTTATTTAGAAGATAAAAACTAAAAAACTCAATCAACACACCCCTTTCAAAAACAATCAAATTGAATCACCAAGCCAACCCAGAAAACCCGAATAGCTTAATAATCAATTGTTTAGCGGCTTTGATAACCGCCTCGCTTCATCGCAAAAATAATATAACAGAGTTAATCAAATAAAAATGTCTGCTAGTTTATACTTAACCAAAAAGTATTATTATTTAGAGAATAGGGCATTGGGCATGGGGCATGAGGCATGGGGATGTATAATAAAAGCGATACGCCAAGATTAGGACATATCGCACAAGACAACGGGATGATAGAATCCGAGCTTAAATCATTAGGTCAATCCTTCATCCTTGTGAATCTTGCAAAATTTCTTCAACAGTAGCTTTAAGTTCTGGCAAATTCAATTCGATTACCCCCCACACTCGATTCAAATTCACTTTTAAATAATCATGAATCAATACATCTCGAAAGCCAGCTATCTGTTGCCAGGGAACATTAGGATATGCTGCTCTTAATTCAGTTGATAATCGTTTAGTCGCTTCCCCAATAACTTCAAAATTACGAATCACAGCATCTTGAATCATCGGGTTTTGCATAAAATCTTCTTTACCATCACGGGTATCGCAACGGATAAGATTCTATCCTTTCAATGCATTCTTTAATATTACTTAAATAGAGGCTATCATCTTTCATAACGGCACAGCCTCTTGTAAAACTCTTTGTTGTATACTAGCGTGTAAATTTTCAGGTTCAGCCAAATCAACTTTTCGTTGTAACAATTCTTCCAAGGATTGCATCAAACTAATTTGGTCTAACAAAGTTCGTTTTGGTTCAATTTCTACCAGAAAATCGACATCGCTATCTACAGTTGCTTCTCCCCTAGCAACAGAACCAAAAACTTTGATATTGTAAGCCCCATACTGACTAGCAATTCTTATGATTTCTTCCCGATAAGGCATTAACAATTCTTCTATTCCCATATTAAATTCCCATCACAAAATTAAAAACGCAAGATAATATAGCAGTTTTCGGTTGAGTGCAATACACCCGAAACCTCACCCCGTCCGACCGACTCCCCTCTCCTTGTTAAGGAGAGGGGATGGGGGTGAGGTCAATCTGTATTCCATCCAACTGAAAACCGCTGTATTAAACAATTACTCCCTTCCCGGCTTTATGATTACCGAAAAATGGCTTTGTTGGGGAGCCACTCCTGCGGCACGGTTTCCGAGCCACTGCGTTGCCGAGGAACACGACGGTTGTAGCAAGTGGCGTTCCGTTGTATGAAGTGGCGTTTGAGGAACGAAACCCAACACGCTGTTGGGTTTCACTTCGTTCAACCCAACCTACGTTATAGGTAATCTTAGAGCGTGACGGGAGTATTTATAAAGTAGCATGGAGGATGGGGCATGGGGGATGAGGAGATGAAGAGACAAGGCGATCGCCATTTTTATGGTTGCTCCTTTACTTAAACTCAATATTGCTGAAATATATGAAAAATAGTATATTAAATATACCTTTTTTATATCATATCCGAAATGCATTCCCTTTATGGAATTCGAGTTCGACGAACAAAAAAGCGCTTCTAATAAAGTAAAGTACGGTATTGATTTCATTGAAGCCCAAGAATTATGGCTCGATACAAAGCGAGTAGAAATAGCAGCTCGTACTGTTGAAGAGCCGAGATTCCTTGTAATCGGTCTGATAAAACAAAAGTGTTGGGCTGCTATCATTACCTATAGAGAAGAGCGGGTGCGAATCATATCAGTACGACGAGCAAGAGACGAGGAGGTCAAAATATATGAAGGCTGAAGAATTCGATAAAAAATTCGATTCAGGTGAAGACATAACTGCTTACCTAGATATGAATACAATTCGTCGTCCAGATTACGAACAACGACGGGTAAACGTAGATTTTCCTAAATGGATAATAGAAGCACTCGATAGAGAAGCCGCAAGAATTGGTGTAACTAGACAATCAATAATAAAAGTCTGGATTGCCGAGCGGCTCGAACAGCTTAGTTAAAATTTGAAGATGGGGACAAAAGGTTAAAGGTTAAAGGTTAAAGGTCAAACGTTGAAGGTTGAAGGTTAAACTACTGAATTTCCTTCCAGGTTACTATTTATGCTTGTTTTTTAACTCTTTACTCGCGAATTGCTAAGCTGTTGTGCATTTAAATCGTCTATTCGGACGGGCAGGGATGGAGAGAAGTTGGGGGGGAGAACAAAGTCCCCCCCCCATAACTCCATCCCACC
>JBCBPQ010000252.1:0-10410 GCA_039820645.1 Cyanobacteria bacterium J06633_8
TTATTAGCTGCCGGACTTGACCTAGATTTTTAAGGAGATAACCACAATGATTGAAGGATTATGGTTGATTATCGGATTAATTTTTATGCTTGGTTTAACTTTTTTATTCGAGAGGTAAAACAATGAAAAATCTAGAATTAGGACAGTATTTTTACGAACTTGCACAAACACAATATTTTGAAGAATCAAGATATTTAAAAACAAATCCTAGCTACGCTAAAAGATGTTTAAAACGTGCAGAGAATGCTATCGCAATTGCTGAATTACTAGGATACGACTTACGCACACATTTAGCTATACAAGGATGGTACTAAAAATGGCTACATTACAAGACTTATCGAAAGAGCAATTGGTTGAATTATTTTTCTTAGCTTCAGAAGTTAATGAAAAGCATTTACAAGTACTTCAATATATAACAACTCAAATAAGTCAAAAACCACAGCATCCTAGAGGTTATATAGATTTACCTATTAAAGAGATGTCCGACAAGGAGAAAGAATTTAGAATTCAACTTGACAGAGTGAATTTTGAAAATGCTTTCAACTCCGATAATCCAGAGATTCTTTATTCACATATGAAACAGTCTCTAAAAGATGACCTTAAAACGTACACAATCTAAAAATCGAACATCTGGTAGGCGGTCAAACTTTCCAGATGTCGATATCCCCAACCATCCGTTAAACAATTAAGGAGTGAAACAATTATGCCACGAAAAAAAGCAGAAGCGGGAAGTTTAACAGGTTCTAAAAGAGTTAAAGCTCAGAAAGAGAAATCGGCAGGTACAAGAGCGAAAAAAGTTGCTGAGGCAGCGGGAACGGTTTTAAAAGATGCTGCTGTGGGTGTAGGACAAACAGCGGTTAGCGCTGCCACGGGAGCAGTAAGTAATACAGCAAACGCAGTTACTACAGGTGCTTCTGAGGTCAAACAAGCAGCTACAAATGTTCTACAGGCTAGGAATGCAATTACAGGAGAGGAAGGGTACACGGGACAGTTAGCGTCCGGTCAATTAACCCGTGAATCTGATATATACGGGGGTTTAGCATTTCCAGAGCAAGACTTTAACGGAATGATACCGAGTGACCTGCTTAACCCACAGATAGAACTACAAGCAACTGAGGAACAATTAACCGCAGGATTAGCGGTTTATGCTGGTGCTACTCGCGCTCAAACCCTTTTACAAGCTGGATTCAAGTACATTGCTGAAGTCGGTAAAACTAAGCAGCTATACCATAAAGCTGAACAATCAGTAATTAAAGCTGCTACAGAGGGTGTAAAAGTTCAGCAAGAAACTGTCAATTATGACATTGAAAATATCAAATTAGACCAAAAAATTGAAAGACGCGAACAAGAAAATGAAAAACTCAAACAGGAGCAAATAAAAACTCTTGGTGCTAGAAATGAAACCGAGCAATTGCGTCAAAAAATTGAGGCTCAGGAAGGTAAGAGAGACGCTGAAATTAATAGTATTAAAGCTCAAACTCAAGACATTATTCAAAAGTATCTAAAAGGTTCAATACATCAGGCAACTTAATTAAAACGGGGTGCATCTACCCCTCATTACTCTTCAAACAAATTAATTTCTACAGGTAAATACAATGAACTTCAATCAATTGCGTAACGGTGTTATAGCAACTTCTATGTTGTTAAATTTAGCTTCCACAGTCGCTATTTTTGCAGGAAATGAAAATACTAAACGTTTAGGTTTATTTGGTTTAGGTGCTGGTTTATCTAGTATGGTTGTCTTTGAAGTTGCAGCTAGTGTTGCATCTAAAGAAAACAAAAATACGGCTAAATCTTTACAAGATTCCATACAGGACAAAGAAAAGGAAGTTATAAAGGTTGAAAAATTAATAAACGAACGGGAATCAGAAGTTAAAACTTTATTGAAAGATACAGACAAGTTACACAGAGATATAGAAAAGCTTGAATACATTATTAAATCTAAAGAGAGTGTAATTCAAACTAGAAATAATGAATTAACTGAAGCTAGTAGAAAAATTACTAATCTTCAAGAAAAGCTCAAAAATATAGGACAGTTTAACGCTTCTGAATCACACAGAATTGTTAGAGAAACTTTTAAGCGTCAAGTCAAGAAAGTTAACTGTGTAATCAATGCTTTGATTCGCAACCATCCCGACTACTCAGAAGAATTACAAATTATTCTTGATGAATTTGAAACTTCTAGACTCAAGTTTCTTAAAAAGATTGAAGAATATGAAGCGATTAATAATTTTGATGACTTGCTTGATATCGGTTTGGAACTGCAAGAAATGATTATCGATAAATCATTTGAATTGCGTTCTAAGGCTCAACAACTAATCATAAAAGATTTTGCTTCTATTCTTGATGATTCGGTTGAGTATGAAGAAGTAGAACAAATGATTGGTCAACTTACCGCACAAGCGGGGGAACAAATCGAAACAGTTAAATCTAATCTGGAAGCGGATAAGCGTGCTATTGCTAGTGAATGGGTTGTCAGCAACGAACAAATTATTAATAGATATGAGACTGAATACACCGAGACTTTGAACACTGCTAAAAAAGCTGTTGCTAGACTTGAAAGTTTAGAAATTGAATTAGCTGAGTTAAGAAAACCATTACAACTTTTTGGTGATAGCACTTATGCTCGCGCTGCTAATTCAATTTCAACTTGGTATTACAGCAAGTACGGTTACATCTTGGATGCAATTACCTGGGAAGAAACCGAGACGGGTTACAAACTTTTATTTGCTATCCGTCGCAATCCTGGATTATTGGAGAGTGACTTATACTCTGATAATTCCCGCGAACAATTAGCAGCTTTTACTAATGCGTTGTACAAGACCTTACCTGAATTTGATTTTAACCGCCAAAATTCAACAGTCACATTAACAGTACAGTTACGACCAAAGGTTAAAAAAGTTATTAGTCCTGAAGAATTTACCCAGAATGTAAGAGATGAATTACAACCACCAGATAGATTAATCAATTTTGTCAACGAAGCCTACCACGTAGGTTTATGGGCGGAAACCGGAAGCGGTAAAACCACAGCTATATCTAATATCATCGGTGGAATGCTGCAAGTGCTTGAGGGTAAACCCACAATCAAAACTACCATTCCCAAGATTGATGAGGATAGCGCAAAGATATTTCCTACTGTTGATTGGCTTGGAATCCCTAATTCAATTTTTGGATTATTAGAAGCTGCATTAGAAATTCAATTCCGCATTCATAAAAATGAGCAGGCTTATTTAAATAAAAAGCCTATGCCCAAGTTTGCGGCGATTATCTTTTTCATTGATGAAATCAACGCAATATTCGGAAGATGGAAGCGAGTTAACGACGCTGATTTAGATGATGTCTTGGCTAGATTCAAATCTACTCTTGATAGTGGTGAACGCTTAGAATACTTTGAGCGTTATATGGAAGTAGAGCTTAGAAACTATAAGAGTGAGTTTGCAAAGCGTTTGTTATTGTTCACTTGGCAGACTGGACGAAGCTTAAATGTTAAATCATTGATTTCAGGTCAGAACTTAATGCCCGGTCAATTCGGAATTACTAAGAATGATTTGGCTAACTGCTCTTACTTAGCTTTGGGTGACGCACCGCTTGCGGCTGCTAAATATAAGGTGTCTTCTACCTATCAAGATGAAATTACCGCGCATAAAGAACGTATAGATGAAGCTAAATTAACCGACCCTTCATTAAAATATGTTGGTTTATACTGTCCGCAAGGTAAACCTTATTTTGGAATATTACCACCACCAAACTATTATCAATGGGGTGGCAGTCCACAACAGTCCACTAATAGTAATTACATGAAGGAAGAAAAATATTTTGCAAATAGCAGAAATACTACTGCCACTAAGGTGGACTCAATTCCAGATAATATGGACTTGTGGACTGATAAAGTGGACTTTGGGTGGACTGGTAGTCCACAAAAGTCCAGCCTGAAACATCCTACTGGTAAGCTGTGGACTAAAATGGACTACCTTGATAAACCTTTCAAAAACCTTGATTATAGGGGGGTACTCGATTTATACGCTAAATTACCCAAAAAAGCAGATGGAAGTGTACATAAATTAAAAGCATATTCACAAGTTTTCAAAGTATCTAAGAGTTCACACCGTAAAATTTATTCTGAGTTTATTGATTATTTAGAGCAAGAATTTAGGTAATTATTATCGAGTTTTTGTTACTAATTGGCTATTATTCTTGGCTTTTTATTAACAGTAACTAACCCGATTTTTTCTAACAGTTAACCCCTATTACATAAACATAATTGAGAATACATTCTCAATAAGCTAGTTTTTGTGTTCCGAGCGCGTCAGCTTTAGCAGTAAGCGCGTTTTAAATTAAGTTGTCACTACTTTTCAGTAAACCAGGAGTTACTAAGCGCGTCAAAAATAGAGCTTATTAAATTTAAAGGATTGAGTATGACTAAATTAGGAGATAGATACGGAAAGTTAACCATCATAGACCGTCATAATGGAATCTTTGTTTGTCTATGCGTTTGCGGTTTAGAAAGGCAGGTTAATCTTAGTCAATTAATGCACAGTCGTAACCCTGTTAATAACTGTGGTAAACGAAACTGTCGTAAAAGAGCGGATAAAAAATTAAATCAAACAGTATGTAAAGAAGGTTTAAGTTGTTTTATCAGTCTTAAAAAACCAAAAGTAAATAAACCCAAAGTCAAAAAAGCAGAAGTATTTCCAAATTGCCCAATTAGTAGTCATCCATTATATTCGACTTGGAATGGTATGAAAGATAGATGTAATAACCCTAGTAATCCCAATTACAAAAATTACGGTGGTAGAGGGATAAAAGTTTGTGACCGCTGGATGAATTCATTTTTTCATTTTGTTAAAGATGTGGGTATCAAGATTAACAAAGAATACAGCTTAGACCGGATAGATAACAACGGAAACTATGCGCCAACTAATTGTCGTTGGGCTACTTCAAAACAACAAAGCAATAACAGAAGAACCAATAAGCAGATAACTTTTAATGGTCAAACTAAAAATATTACGGAGTGGGCTAAACAGTTAAACATCAGTGTAGGTACATTGAGTTGCGTTTTAGCTAAATATGATGCAAATACTGTATTTCCAGTATTACGGAAGTATATCTGATATGCGGTTATAGCAATTTTTCACATTCGTATTCGTTTAATTCACCTAATCAAAGTAATAAATCTAAAAATGACTAACGAATTAAAAACCAACGGACATCACAAAGCAGTTGATTTAGAAAAGCTACTCTCAGTAGATAATGCACAGTTGTTAGAAACAACCTCAGAACAACCAAAACCCAAAAAGAAAGGTAAGGGGGGAAGTAACAACAAAGCAACAGATTATTATCTGGATGTAGACGCAGGTGCTAAACGGGTTAAATGCCGTCTCAATGGAGCGTACAAAGTATTCCCGTCAGAAGCTAAAGAGATTAAATCAGAAGTTCCTTTACGTAATGATGGCTGCTTTGGATATGGGTCTAAAAATTATGTTGTAGGTAGAGCAATAGACCGAGTTAACGGTAACTTGATTGTAGGTAGCCAAGATAAGAAATTGTCTCATCTTGATATCTGGATTGTGGGAGCTATCACCCACTACCGCAAACAACTTAAAGAGTGCGTTAAATCAAGACGGCGTAAGACTTTACCCGCACGGATTAACCTTTACTTGAGAATCGTTACCCTGTCATCTCCCAAGCGCAAAGAACTAGATAAGATGCTCAAACAAATCAGTAAATTTATTTGGGAGGATACAGAATTCAACGTTATTGTTAAATCCTGCGAGTTTATCGACGAGGGAGAAGGAGCGGCTGTAGAAATCGCGCACCTCTACAACCATGAAATATTCCATTTGATTGACTTGGGCGGTGGTACTTGCACCCACACAACTTATGAGTGGGACGGGGATGAAATCAGTACTATTGCTAAATCTCCCGTTAGTGGTGCGGGGATGACATCGATTATCAACCGCATCTTTAAAGCTTTAACTAGAACAGACCGAGGAGCTATCCAAGCAGAAAACCAAGACATACAAGAAGCTTTGGAATTATCCCAAATTACAGATGATGGAACGTGGAAAGTTCCATTAAGAAGTAACGGGAAAGTTGAGGATATCTCTAATGAAGTTGAGGGAGCTTTAAGCGAATGGGTATCTGGTAACTACGCGCTACTCAAGCAATTTGATTACATTTCTCAAAAGTTAGCGCGTGGTGAATCAGTTTATTGTTCCGGTGGTGGATTTGCTGTAAAAGTGATTGGCGAATGGATTATCAAGTATCTCAGTGCTGACATTCCGGATGCAAAAATTAAAATCTTAGAAAATCCCCAACACGTTAACCTTACTGGATTAAAACACTTAGATGATTAAATTTGTTAGATAATTAAAAAGCTAGCTTGGTCAGAAGCTAGCTTTCGTTCATTTAATTAAGCATTTGAGGATATTATATGACTAATTCACAGCCACCGGAAGATTTAGAAACAAGAGTAGCGACAGTTGAGGAGCAGTTAAACCAAGTACTAGAAAGTCTTGATTTAATCGCTACTATTCAGCGTGGTCTTCGGGTAGAAGTCCGCGAGAATTCCCAGACATCTGCGCGGCTAGAGCGCACAGTAAGACAACTTGCCGAGATATCCGCACGGACGCAAGCTGTAGTGGTAAGACTACAAGAAACTATGCAACAACAAAATTTCTATCTAAAACTGCTAAAACTTCGGGTAAAAATTTTCGTTTGTTGTTGGGGTTTGTGGTGGTCGGAGAATGGGGAATTAAGATGTTTCTTGTTCTTCTAGAGTTTTGATGTTTCTTATTTTTTTTAAGTCTCTTAATTGTTTGTCAAATGAAATTCCTATAAGAACTTTATACGGTAAATTAATAGTTTTTGTATTTATTGTTTTCTTATCTTTTTTTATTTTTAAAATTTGCGGTAAGTTAAAGTATACAATTTCTTTTTGTTTTATTGTTTTAAGCTCAAGTTTAATTAACCCATGTTGCCATATTTGATACCATTTAAACTTAATTTTTGTTTTTGTGTTTGGTGATACATTAACAACTACTGTATTTTCATAGGCATTTTTTTCACTGTTTTTAATAGATGTTTCTTTACTTAAAATTTTTTCAATAGAACTTTTTATTGTTGGAATAAATATTTCTGAAAATATATTTGTTCCAGCTTCAAAATTAACTTTATTTAATTCAGTATAATTTACATAAGTTTCTTTACTCCATTCTCTTGTTGTAGCTATAGTTTCAGTAACTGTATTTTCACTATGAAAATTATCAATAGTTCTGGTTTCTGTCCCTATATATCTTCTTTTTATGCTATTTACTTCACCTTTATAATTATATAATATTGTAGTTCTGTAATAAATACGTATTGGACTACTAGTGTTTTTATAATATTCATTGTCTAGGTAACTTTTATTATCTCTACAACATTCACTCCCTAGATTCACCCATGCGTGTAAAAAATCATGTATATCTTCCATATTTTCAAAGCTTGGTTGTTTAGGTGTTATATAAGAATTTGGAATATTTCTTATTTGACAACCACTAAGAAATAATGAACTAATAACAATTATATTTTGTAATAATAAATTTCTTTTATTTTTGATTTTTTTAAACCAGTTATTATCACCCATATTATTGTCCAATAAATATTGCATTTACTTTGTAGCTAATGAATTCTCCTTTATTACAGCTTCAATAGCTGCAATTTTATTTTTGATGTCGTGTAATTCTTGGTTCAAAGATATTTCTTCCATACATCCCAAGTAATGATTTAACGCATCTATCATTACTTTGCTTTTAGTTACGTTGTTGTCTTTAGCAAACTGTTTAACTCGCGTATCAAGTGTGACTGGTATACGCACACTAAATTGTGGTGTAGACATAATCAAACAATTTACACTTTTTTGTTCGTTTTCAATCTTAAACAATTTCAGTGTAGCGCTGTGTAGAATCAATATTTTGTACATTTTAAAACCTTTATTATAGTTTTAATTATTATCTAAATTATACTTAATTAGATTATTTAAAAATAAAGATTACTAGTAAATACAGACTGTATAAAACCGATACTGAGCAGCAGTAATAATTGCTCAGTATTTGTTTAGCTTAGTTTTGGGCTGTTAAGATTTTAGTTATTTGTTTGGAAGTTTTTAATTTGTATAAACAAATAAAAAATGTATCTACTAATCCTTGCTTAGGGATTTTTTGATATTTATATTAAAAATTGTTTTTACTAATAATCAAGTGTTTTATGACTGAATCAAACGACATGAGTGCATTAGAAACTGCAATTCTAGGTATATTAGTTGCAGCTACCGCAATAACTGTTGGAGTAATAACCATAGAATATGTTAAAGCAAAAATGGTTGATGAAAAGACAGCAATTTTAGAAGAAAAAATTCAGTCTAAAAACGCTGATTCTTTGGTGGCGAGTCAAGAAGATTGGAAGAACGACTTTAAGCAATACGTCGATACTTATTTACAAAACCAAACAAATGGAGTATTAAGTGTTGAAGAGGTAACTATTTCTTCGGGTTCGGTTTTAGTAGGATTAAGAATTGTAGCTGCTGGTGCGACTGCCGTAGGCGCTACTTTCGGTGCTGGAAAAAATATTTTAGGCTTTATGAACGAACTGGATAGAAGAAATAAATATATAGGTCTTGATAAGCATATAGCGGAATATGGACTATTTCAATCTTAATTGAAAATTTATCTTCTTAATAAATTAAAAATTAATTAGTTTGTATTATTTTCAACATACAGACTAATTTCTTATAAATTTATCCCATCTATTAAAAGTCAAAATATTATAATTCCGAACTCGGTAAAAAATAATTTCGTACTAGAAGATTACCTCTAGTTACTATTAAATGAGAAAAACTGCGTAATATGAAGGATAATACAACTTATTCTTACTTTTAACTTAATTCTCAATAAAGTTAGAATTCCTAATCAAATCACAGCTTGAGTCTAGACTCAAACAAGTATGACTCGTAAATTCACTACAAAAATTAATTACTTTTCCTGCCCACATATCTATCCACTGCCTGAAATTAAATAACTTCACAGTAGCTAACAATTGGATATAAATGCTTCTCACTGCTGTAACCTAAAAATTATGTGAGTAAACGGGGTGCAATGGTTACAGGTGAAAATCAACCGTCATGGCAAAGCCAAGATTATTACTCAACAAGAAATACAGCTAATTTTCGCATCCGGGTTAACAAACGACCGGGATAGGGCATTATTCGCTGTATGTTTATTTAGTGCCTGTCGCATCCGGGAAGCTGTCACCCTACAAACTACAGACATTTACACCCCAAACGGTAAAGTTAGACCGGAATTAATCATCCGTAAAGCCAACACCAAAGGTAAACTAGCAACCCGCACTATACCAGTAATAGAAGACTTACGCCAAATATTAACTAATTATTACCCACAAACCGGAGAAACTTACCTATTCCCCGGTCGCAGCGACGGACATATCAGCCATGATTCCGCCGCAAGAATTTTGCGTAAAGCTTGTAAACAAGTAGGCATTATTGGAGTCAGTACCCATAGCTTTAGACGTACAGCCCTCACCCAGATGAGCAACGCGGGCATACCCTTACGGGTAATCCAAGAAATCAGTGGACATAGGAACTTAGAACAACTACAAAAATACCTAGAAGTCAGTGACGAACAGGTTTTAGGCGCAGCTTACTCCTTGGCGATGTTGTCACCTGTTGGGACAGATGTCGGGAAATATGAGTTAAACGACATTTCTAATACTCAGTCCCAATCTAATCAAACTAATCAAAATTTCTAAGGGATATTTTTTAATCCCTATTTACTTAGATTCTAATTTTACGTTGGCAACTAGCTCTTAGTTTGGTGTTAATTTTACGTTGCGCTGGGGGTTTTCTTGTTTTTCCGTCAAATATCGCCACAGCATCATCGAGTTACAGACGATGTTTGGCGGGGTTAGTTATAGCCCGAAGAGGGCGGAGTGAGGTCATAGTGTTTTATCCTAGAAATAAACTGGAATCGTAATATGCAAGCTTACAAAGCCAAAGGCAAAATTGACGTGACGGGTAACTTAGTAGTTGAAGAACCAATTCAAATACCACCCGGAAATGTAGAAGTAATTATTTTACAAGTAGCTGACGAGGTTAAGAATTCTACAGAAACCGTCACCGAATCACAACCAGAAACATCTAGAAGACCAACAAAAATCAAAGCATTACAAGGTTGGTTTGAAAAGACAAAACCCGCTCCTCCTGATTTTGACCCGGATGAAGCGAGATGGGAAGCTTTGAAGGAGAAACATAATTTGTGAAGGTTCTACTTGACACTAATATCATTGTAGATATTGCCCTTGAAAGACAGCCCTTTTTTAATAATAGTGAGACTGTTTTATCACTTGCCGAACAAA
>JBCBPQ010000253.1:0-10397 GCA_039820645.1 Cyanobacteria bacterium J06633_8
ACTTATTACTTATTACTTATTACTTATTACTTATTACTTATTACTTATTACTTATTACTTATTACTTATTACTTATTAAAACGGTGTTTCTACTTTCAAATATATTTTTTCTGCTGAATAGGGATGCTCAAATGTGAGTTCTCTGGCGTGAAGATGCAGCCGATTTGTTTGTGTCAATTCGTTTCCGTAAAGCCTATCTCCAAGAATAGGCAGATTTAAACCTTTTTTATCGGCAGCATGAACTCTTAATTGATGAGTTCTTCCAGTTAAAGGAATAAATTCGATGCGAGTGTAATCACCCACAGTATTTAAAACTTTAAATTTGGTTGTACAAGGTTTGCCATGTTGATAATTAACTTCTTGATAAGGACGATTTTCAGGATTTCCCCATAATGGGAGTTCAATATATCCTTCTTTATTTAATTCCTTATTTAATAAATAACCTGAAAGGATTGCTTCATAAACTTTGTTCACCAGTCTTTGCTCAAATTGCTTGCTCAATAAACGGTGAACTTGCTTATTTTTTGCTAGCAGTAAAATACCGGAAGTATCCATATCTAACCGATGTACCGCTGTCATTTTTTCGCAATCGGGTAATAAATTAATTAGACGGCTGACAACACTATCTTGATTGTCATGGTATCTTCCGGGAACAGATAGCAAACCAAATGGTTTATTAACGGCAATTAACCATTCGTCTTGGTAGATAATCGTAATTTCTGCCGTATTAGGAAAATAGTTAAACGATTTAGATTTTAAACCCGACAATAGAAAACCCATTAATGGCTGGCAGCGTTCGATACAAGCACCGTAGAATTTTCCCGGTATTTTATCTTGAGTAGATTTTCCCCACCAAAATTCGGCGATCGCTAATGGTTTAAGGTTATGAGTTGCAGCATAATGAAGTAATTTAGGAGTACAGCAATCTCCGGTACCGGTAGGTAAGCCTTGGGGCATTAATTGCTCTAAACTTGAGGAATTACCCAGAAAATTCATGATTGTATAAGCAGCGTGCATCTGCGATTGCAGCTTGCGGGATGTTTCCTTACGTTGCTGCTTTAATTCCTGAATCCGTATATCTGCATTATTTATTACCTGCTTAATCGGCTGTAAAGTTTTATCGCGCTGTCGTTTGAGTAGCTTTCTTTCAATGCCATCTTGACGGCTTTCTTCTTTAAGTTTTTCTAATTCTATATTTAATATTAATTTTTCTACCGCTAGATTATTGTCAAGTTGCTGACGTTTGTGATTGCGCTGCTGCTTATTAACTTGATGCCGTTGAGCCATTTCTTGCAAACGTTGTTCAAAGTCTAAGGCTATAGTTTGATATTGTTGTCTTTGGGAAAGCTGTTTTAAGTGAATAATTTCTTGTTTTATAGCTTCTAATTCTGCCAAAGTACGACTTTCTTCTAAAGCTACTTTTTCTCTACCAGGAATTGCTGGCACCCAACCTTCAATGGTGCTACTGCCATTAAGCAACCCGGAAAATGCTTTGAGTATTCTTTTTTCACCGCTTGGTAATTCGACTAATAATATACCGTACATTTTACCTTCACGGGAATATATTTCATTATTTGCTAGTTGTTGCATTAAGCCACGAGCAATTAATTCTGCTTCCCGAGTGCGGGGAAGTTGTAATAATTCACCATCAGCAGAATATCCCTGATAGTAATAAGTAGGAGATAGATTATTGATTTTAGAATTAGTGTCTATGAAATCTGAAAGCCGGTGAAGGAGTAACATACTAATATTTTATAGTTTATAGCAGGACTTACGCAATTGTCACAAAACCCTGGTTGGTGCGTGACACAAAAACCTTATTATTGGGTAAAAAATCAAGCATAGTGTCACAGCACCCTACAAAAAAATGTGCCAGTTGCGTAAGTCCTATATAGATAAGATACTAGTACATCACGGCTTAAATAAGGCAACCATTAAAAATGGTTGAAAAGCCTAGAAAATCTTACTTATTACTTCTTACTTCTTACTTATTACTTCTTACTTCTTACGAACGCAAGCGGTACTAGTATAAGTCGGCGTAAATAAGGCAACCATTAAAAAGTTGTATATAATTACCAGAAGATATCGGAATCATGTCTATTTTTATGATTCTTTTTTCGCATTGCCATATTTTTTTTATATACTGATTTTAAAGATATTAAAATCATTAGAATTAGAGGAGAAAAGCTAGATATAAAGTAAATTAATTCTATCGTGTCAGAATCAATAGAATTAAGTATTATTTTAATTAATTCATATAATAAATGAGATATTGCTACAATGGCTATCAATTTTAGTAAAATTAAAAATGATACATTTATCAAATCTATCCATTTTATTTTAATATTTTTTTGCTTTCTTGTATAAAGAGAAGCATCCATCTTGTTGAAAGTAAAACAGATATCAAATACTAAAATCGTTAAAAAAACTATTATTACTGTAAAATAATAATCTGTTGCTGCTAAGAATATACCAACAAGTAATAAGCCACAAAAGCTTATCAGATGATGATACTGAGTCTTAAAAAATTTGATTTGCATTCTTGCTAAAAACAACAAAGTATATTGGTTTTATACTTGTTTATTTTCAGTAAACAAAAGTATTCTAAATACCTTTAAATAAAAAATTAGTAGAAAATAACATTCTAAGTTTTAATTATAGGTTTACATTACGAATTAACATCATTAAAAGCCCAAGGGATATGAGAAATACTTATTTAATGAACAATAGATGGGTTTCGCTCCAGGTTCTACCCATCCTACAAACTGAGTAAACTGCAAATAACTTTTAGTAGACGAATAAGATTTTAATCCCAGGTAGAATAAATAATACAAGTTTTGATTACAAGATTAAGAAGGTTAATCCAAAATGATTCATCACATTTCTATTCCTGCGAAAAATCCCCAGCACGTTGCTTCGGCAATAGCGGAACTGTTTAATACTAATTATTGCGCTCCTTTTCCATCTCATCAGGGCAGTTATGTAGCTTTGGCTGGCGACGAGTATGGTACTGTAATTGAAGTTTATCCTTGGGGTACCCAGATGACTCCAGGAGAAGAGGATAAACCAATACAATTTCAATATCAAAATTCTTCAAATCAGTTTATTTCTTGCCACGTTGCAATGTCTATTCCCCTTAACCAGTCGGAAATCGAAGCTATTGCCAAACGCGAAGAATGGCGATGCGTGCGTTGTAGCCGTGGTAACTTTGAGGTAATTGAGTTTTGGGTGGAAAATTCCGTGTTACTGGAATTAGCTACACCAGAGTTAGCTGAACAATACACTACCGCTTTGAAACCGGAAAAAATAGCTGAATATTTTGCAGCATAAACAACGCCGATTTTCTTTCCTCGGTAATGCGATAGCAAACACAGCATGACTCTTGGGAAGATGGGAGGGGGGGTTCTATTCAATACATAATAATGAAAGTACTTCTGGTTAACTAAAGTCACACCTATATTCAATCTTCTTTATTATTATTTTACAAAATAATAATAGGAATTACACATACTCATCTAGTTGAAATCCACAATATCCGCTTATATTGTGTATAGACATAAGGACTTTCTCTTGTTTGCAACAAATACGATAGCATTTTGGAAATTTAGCTATCATTTCAAAGCTGGTACTTTCATATTGGAGTGATATATAAGTAAGTGAACAAAATTATTTACTCTTATTAAAAGCTAATAAAATTAGCCCTAACCCTTGCGATTGCCTAAGTTACTTCGTTACACTCGCTTCGGACATTGTGTAATTAATTATGTTTAACTACTTAAAATATTTGTTGCTCGCACCAATATGATAATTGATGCAAATTTTAATCTCTTTTTATCTGAATAAGAAAACCAATTTATCCAATCTAAAATAATGAAAACAATCATTGACGAATCACAATTAAAATCCTCTGTCCCTTCAAGTTTATATACACAAAATTTATCGTTTTTCTATAACATAATTATTGGCACTCCCTTCAATGACTACATCCCTACCACTTTCTTAAACGATTTAGTTGTTGGTTTATCAGGAGACGATAGAATCCTCGGGAGTTTCGGTAACGATATTTTTGTGGGAGGCACTGGTAAAGATACTGCTGACTATAGTAATCTAGGTCAGGCTGTTACCCTGGAAGCCGCAGGTGTTGTAAATAAAGGATTTTTTGGTAGAGATCAACTCTACGAAATGGAAACTATTATTGGCGCAAAGGGACAAGCTAACGCTATTGATGGTTCTACTGGGCAGAGTACGACAACATCATTCAATATTAACCTCGCAAAGCAAAGTCTGATTGTCAATGGTATTCCAGGGCTGGGTACATTGAACTTCCAAGTTCAGAATTTTGTGAATGTCATTGGTACCTCACAAAATGACATAATTTACGGCGATAACAACAATAATGTTCTTGATGGTAGAGGAGGTAATGATACAGTTTTCGGACTGGGTGGAAACGATACCGTGCGCGGTGGTGCTGGTAATGATGTAATTGGTGGAGGATATAAAGGCAATATCTTTATTTCTCGATTTAGCGACGGTAACGATATTGTAGAAGGCGGTAGTGGCAACGACTCGTTAATTGGCGGCACTGGCAAGGATGTTTTAGATGGTGGTAGTGGATTTGATACGGCTGACTATACTCATCTAGGTAGAGCAATTACCTTGGAAGCTCGCGGTATTGTCAACAAGGGCTTTGCAGGTACAGACCAAATTCTCAACATAGAAAAGATTGTTGGAGCAAAGGGACAAGCTAACGCTATTGATGGTTCTACTGGGCAGAGTACGGCAACATCATTTAATATTAATCTAGCCAACGAAAGTCTAGTTGTTAACGGTATCCCAGGGCTGGGTACATTGAATTTCCAAGTTCAGAACTTTGTCAATGTTACTGGTACCTCCCAGGCTGACAGCATTATTGGTAATAGTAAAAATAATATCCTTGAAGGTGGAAGAGGAAACGATACAATTTCCGGTTTAGCTGGTAAAGACACTCTAATTGGTGTTGATTCCAAGAGTTTCAATCCAGGTAGATACGAGGTAGATATTCTCACTGGGGGTGCTGATGCAGATAAATTTGTCCTAGGAAATGAGAAAAGTGCTTTCTATACCAGAGGCGGTGGATTTTTCGGTTTGAATGACTTTGCTTTCATTACTGATTTTGAAGCAGGTGAAGATAAACTGGAACTGAAAAAATCCGAGAGCTATATCTTTGGACGAAACTTTATCGCTGTCAGGAACTTCTTCAAACCTTATCCTCTTCCATACCAAACAGCCAGCGATGAATTATTAGCTGGTGGAAAGACATTGGCTAATAATGACTTAGTTTCTTCTGTAACAGACAGCCCTGTTTTAAATTCTTCTGTAGCAGACAGCGCAGTTGATGACATAATTCAAAACAATGGAATTTCCAGTACATTAAGTCTTGGTGCAAGTCTTGATGCTGAAACACAAGGTGCACAAACCAGCCTGGAATCATCTCGGTTTATTCCTTTCCCCAGTTTTGACATAATTGCAATTGTAGCCGACAACTATAGCTATAGCGATATCCACTTCGTCTAAAATAGATAGGCTCGTCTCAATAGATACATTCAAATCCACAGTTTTCTGGCTGTGGATTTGATGCTTTTATATTAGTTTTAGTCTAACGGATACCTGTGCAAACACTACTTACGCAGCAATAAGGCAAAGTATCGTGTTTCAAACATTTTAGATCCCCCCAACCCCCCGCTAATTTGGGGGGCTCTATTAAGTCCTATGTTACTTGTGTTTATGTTAGATTTATGCAAAGTTATCAAACACAAAGTTACCTACATTTTCGCCTACGGTTACTCCGTCTATATTGGCTGCGTTAATATGAACCCCACCAAAAAGAAAGTAGTTCATCCCGTAAATTAGTTGTTCGATTTGTGTCAGGTTGGGGTAAATTACTTACTTCCTGTTTTGCGGTTTGCACTAATGAAAGTAAATAGGAAAATGGGCAAGCATTACTACAATCTGCTTCGGGTTTGAGTAATTCAACGATATAAGGATCTGCATTCAGATATGCTTGTAATGTCCAATCCCATTTAGTAATACCAATCGCTTCATTTATACCGATTTCTCGATCAAATTTAAGCTCTGCACCGAAAATCAACCACATATTTGCATCTACCGCTCGACGTACTGCGAAACCTAAATCTTTATCCCCAGATGGTGGATTTTTTTGGGGTAAATCGAAGATGAAATCAATTCCGACTACAGTTGCATTTAAAGTTGTTAATTTATCAAGTAACTTGGCAATGTAGCTGCGGTTAAATGGTAAAAGCTGAGAATTAGGTAGTTGAGCGCGGTAAATAGATTCACTATCAATTTCTATCAGCGTTACTGGTGGTGCTTCATTTGATATTTGGGCGGTGATATCGCGGTAAAATGCTTGGTTGAGCATTCTTGTATTCAGCAGCATATTTTGCAGCGGAGGGAATATTGCCAAGAAAAAAGTTGCTGTGAGGAATATTCCTTCCCTCGGATTTGGCAGACTTTGACGCAGCCTATCTTTCCAGCGAAAGGGTTGAATGCGATACAGTTTTGCTCCTGGATGACAAAATATGGAAGGTACTAAGTATGACGAAGGACAACTATGGCTCTTTTCCATGCGTAAAAATTGCCGCGCTTGTGCCACTGACTTGTAGATATCAAGGTGCTTAGCTAAACCTTGCAAAAATCTAACTAAAAACTCCTGGGCAACTCGATTATGAATTGGTTCGCGCATGACAACAACTTGTCCAAAGCCCAATTCAATTAGGGATTGAGCAATATTTAATCCACTACAGGAATTAAATATTGCTACATTTAATCCGCGTTTTTTGGCAACACTTAATTGAGGAGCGATTTCGTTGATAGAAGCTGATGTCGCGAGTGTTTATGAGTTTCCTGCACATCCTCTTAGAGCAGATAACAAGCGATGGCAAATACTTTTAGTGAAACTGCTACTTTTGTAAAACATAGTAAAAATATTCCATCTGTTGATTTTTAAACCCTTGATAAATGGGAGTTCCTTGACACCCAGCAAACCAAGTTGCTAGTGATTGTAAATAGTTAGGAAGATTTTCCTTAATAATTGCTATTTTTCTTTCGTTTTCTATATCCATCGCTTTAATAACATTTTCAGTAATTATTTCTGATTTCAATATTTTAAAGCCCGATGATTCTAATTTGTTTTTGATATCATTAATATCTGCTGTTTGTCGAAAATCAGTAAATAAAAAGTGACCATTAGGGCGGAGAACTCTAAAAACTTCGCCAAAAAACTTTTCGATTGAAGTATAACAATGAGATGATTCGACATTAACTACAGCATCAAATGAATCTTCGGAAAACTGTAGAGATTCTGCATCTCCCACAAAAAAATTTAAGTGGGGAACAATATGTTGTTTTTTGCAAAAGTTGATATTACTTTCTGATAAATCAACACCTGTCATTGTTTGTGGATTTAAATAACGCTGAATATATGAACAACCCCCACCACGTCCACATCCTACTTCCAGAACATCTAAGCCGTTGAGAGGAATAAAAGAAGCAATGTGATGATAAAGTTGAGCGCAATAAACTTCATTTTGTTCCGAATCTTTGAGTTCTAGCTGTTTTGCATCAGAATTTAAATCGACATAACCATAATTTAAAAAAGTAATTTTCATGTTGACAAAATTTGATGTCAAAGAGTTGTACCATATTTTCCAAATATTTTTTTTTAAAGGGGACTCAACTAAATAACTTAAGAATTGTTTTAACATATAATTTCTGGGTTTTTGAATTTCAAGTTTATTAACATCTTATAGTAGATTTACAAGTTAAATCTTGAAGCTAAAAGTGCAGGACTTTCTGGATTAATCCACTCAAAACCTCCGCGTCCCTTCGCGCTTTCCCTTGCGCCCCTCTGCGTTGGAATTATACAATCCCGATTCCAAGGAATTATCTTCCTTTATTCTATGTATTTATTCCTGTACAAAAGTAACTATTATTACTTTTATTGGCTCGCACTAGATACAACAAAATGAAGAGAAGAATGTGAGGTAAAAATCCAGGATAAATGTATTAACGCATACAAGTTTTTTGTTCGACCATCAATTAATATACTGACTGATTAGTCTCTCTAATAATACAATAATGGATAGAAAACAATGCAAAAGACACTTCTCTATCGACTGTTCAAGATTGGAAAATTACCGAAGGAAGCTTTAATATTAATACGTTCAGAAGGCGTTTTACTGCAAGATGAAGGCTGTGGGGGTTCGATGACATGGATAAATTTTACCGCACCGGGAAAGTATTATAAATGGAAGCGTATATGGTTTAGCGGTTCAATTATATTAACTAAAAAACAATTTTTACTATTTAACTCTTCGCAGCCTATCATCAGGGTTCCTTGGAATGACGAGAGGATAAGTAAATTAGACTGTTTTCTTAAAGGTGATTTTACACTCGATATCAAGTTTGATGCATCGACATTTTATGATGGTTGCTCTGGGGAGATTGAAGTCATGTTTTCTACACCACTAGCGCGTTCATTTCTGGAAATTATTGAAAAAAACACTGCTTCGCACTAAGGTTGTTCCCAACCGGCGCAACAACTTTCACATTTACCGCCATCCGTTTCTCAGATTTCTCATTTAACTCTTACCGTTACCTCAGTTAGGAATCATTACGAACTCAGCTTCATCCCCGATATTAGTAATTAAGGAAAGAGAAAGACTAACAAGAGGTAACGACAAATGAAATTTACAGCACATTTCATATTAATGTAGGTTGGGTGGAGCATAGCGTAACCCAACAATACCGAGGTTTTTGGTTGTTGGGTTTAGTTCCTCAACCCAAACTACGCCTAAATTCATAAAAGTCCGTAAAAATAAGGGTTGTGGATTTTTCTATAGCGAAAGTGATAAAAGCTGTTCAGTGGCGATCGCTAGTTATGAATGTAAAGAAACATTTCTGTTTTTTAGAAGAGGGTTAATTTTAGTTGCGTTTGCCCTGAACTATTTACTAGCAAGTTTACTTTTGACAATATCCCATCCTTTTTCTGGATTTAATGCGGCTGCGATATTACCTGAACCAACTAATTCTCTTATCAAAGCGGCTGCTTCTCTGTCACCTCTGATAGCTAAATTATGGAGGGATCTAGCATTTTCTTCTCGGACTGTACCTTTAGTGCGTGTGACTTTTTTGTATATTGCTTTTCCTAATGTATAACTTTTAGGTAATAGTCCTAGTTGTACAGATGTCAAACCTTTTTTAGCGGCTTTTTGGGTTTTTTGGCTAATTGCATATAAGAGAATGCGTTTAACTTCGGCATTTTCTACCTGCTCTAACATTCCTTTCATATTTAGGATATGTTTAATGGTTTTAGCGAGGGAAATTACTGCTAAAGTTGATTGAGTAATTCTGATAGGAACTTCTGCGACGGGTGCTGTATATTTAGCGATTAAAAGTCCTTTTTTGGCTATGTCTTTGGCGCGTTTTTTGGTCTTAAAACTGATTTTACTTTTTGTTTCATCCTCGCGTATAATGCCTAATTTTTCTTGTAGTTGGCGGATTTGTCGATAAATGATTTGATTTTGTTCTTCTAAGAATACTAAGTCGTCTTCTATTTGCAGAATTCTATCAATATTGTCTTCTGACATCTGCTCCAAAAAGTTTAGTAACTGTTCGGCTTTGGAAATGTCCTCTGCTTGAAGTTCTAATTGCAATTCTTGTTCTAGGGATTGTGTTTCTGATATATCTTGTAGCTCTTGTTGGTCAATTTCATCTTCTGGTACTATTGGTCTGGAAATTATTTCTTCAAATTGCTCGGCTTTTTCAAAAGTGCTAACAATATCTTCTATTTCTTCTGGTGCTAGCTGTTTAATTAATTTTCCTCGTTCTTCAAGTTCTTGTTGCATGGCTGGAGCAAGAGCTTGATTAAGTTCTAAATCTAAAAGTAGTCCTTCGATAGCATCTTGAATCTGTTCGATTCCTTCGGGAGTTGAAGCATCAATGGTATCATCTTCGATTATCTCGTTTGCCCAATTGGTATCAGTTCTGATTAAAGCAAAGGGAGAATCATCTTCATCTTCAATTTGTTGTTCTAGTTCTTTTAAATCATCATCATCGCCATCATCGCCACTATCGTCATCTGGTTTTATTGGATTTTCGATGGGAATTTCTTGGTTTTGTTCTAGGGATGATTTATCTTGTTGTCCGATTGCATCATCATCTTCCAAAGTCGATGACGATCCAGAAAATCTTACTCCCCAACAAGATGATGATGCAATCGGACAACAAGATAAATCATCCCTAGAACAAAACCAAGAAATTCCCATCGAAAATCCAATAAAACCAGATGACGATAGTGGCGATGATGGCGATGATGATGATTTAAAAGAACTAGAACA
>JBCBPQ010000254.1:0-10376 GCA_039820645.1 Cyanobacteria bacterium J06633_8
AACTAAGTCGTTGATTATTATTAACTAATAACAACCGACTATAAAAAAGGAAGCATCCTTATTTTGTAAAAAGCCCGCAGGCTTTATGCCTGGGGCTAAGCAAATTTGCTTATTTTGACGCATAACTGGGATGCTCCCTATAAAAAGACCTAGGAGAAAATTAATACTCCTAGGTCTTTAACTATTTATATAAAATTAACATTTCAATATCCTAAATTTAAAAACTTAAAGGATGCCCCAAAAGTGCAAAAAACCTTCACCGGAAAAAAGCTCAATTAAAGCAGCAGCCAAAAAGCCAATCATTGCTAAACGACCGTTCCAAATTTCTGCTTGGGGAGTAAAACCCCAGCGCCAAGCATTACGGTCTTCAACATTTGCAATAGCTGTTTTTGTCGAATCCGTCATAATTATTACTCCAATCTGAATTCCTAATTTTTCGTTACATTTAGTAATATTGTATAGCAATTACTTTAAGCAATGCAACGTTTTACAACAATATCGTCATATTTTATTGACATAAACTTGTATTTACCCTATGAAATCAATAAAATTAAATTAGCTGCTCGAATACCCCATAACAAATCTTCCTTGGTTAAAGGGCTAATTTAACAATTCTTCTAACTGCTCCACAGATTCAAATAACCTATAAGCGATATATTCTTTTGCTGAGAAACCTTAATGTTGGGTTACGGCGCATTATTATTACTTATTAATTATCAAAATTACTCCTGCGCCCAACCCAACCTACATTTTATAGTCACGAATTACTGTGAATGGCAATTTCGTAAACGGAGACAATTTTTTCATCTCGGTTGAGTTCTACAACCTTTTCACCTTTATCATTTTTAGTTAATAAAGGTACACTTTCGCCATCTAAACGTATGACTCGTTGATTGCTCGTGACAAGTGCTATTTCAGTTTCCGGCTTCACTAAACCTATACCGGCAAGGTTGTCGGTTGGAACAGCAAACTTAAATGCTTGAGCGCCTAAATCACCTCGATTTGCTAACTTCAACTTACTTGCACTAAGTTGTTTGGCATAACCTTCTTGAGTAATCAGCAACAAATTATTATTTTTATTAAACCTGGTACAACCAACAATTTGTTGTTGTTTACCTACGCGCAACGCTTGCAAGCCAACAGCAGTACGTCCCATACAGGGAAGTTGTTCCTTATTAACTTCAAAGTGCAGCACTCTTCCACCAGAACTAGCTAAAATTAAATGTTCTCCCGGAGTTACGAACTTAGTTAATAGTAATTCGTCATTTTCTTTTAATTTGAGAATACTAACTCCACGGCGAGTTACATTAGTCAATTCTTCTGCTGACAAACGCTTAATACGTCCTTGTTTAGTTAGAAGAATTACATATGCTTGTTGTGAATTATCTGGAATAACTAAACGACCAACAATAGACTCACCTTGACTTTGAGCGGTAGATGTCAGCAAAGTTATTAACGGTGTTCCCCGCGCTGCACGTCCTGTTGTTGCCGGAATTTCCCCTATTTGTAAAGGATAAGCTTTACCGCCGCTAGTAACAACTAATAAATCTTTTTGAGTATTAGTTTCGTGAGCTTGAATTATGAAATCGTAATCGGGAACTCCACTGTCAAATTTCGACCTTTTTGAAGATGAATTAATTCTACGCACGTAGCCGCGTTGAGAAAAATCCAAAATTACATCTTCAACAGGTGCATGTATTTGTGGACTCCCGCCTTTCGATTTAGCACCTTTATCTTTTTGGCTACCTTTATTTTTTTGTTGGGCAAATGCTTTATTATCTGGTTTTTCTACAAATTTACTGCGTCGTTCATCGTTATAAGAACGCTTTAAACTGCGTAAATCTTTTTTTAGACTTTTAAGTAATTCTTTTCTATCGCTGAGTAATTTACGTAGGATATTAATTCTAGATTCAAGCTCTTCTTGCTCTTCCTGCAATTTTTGTCGTTCCATGCCAGTAAGGCGACGTAAAGGCATAGCTAAAATTTCATCAGCCTGTACTTCACTCAATTCCAGCCTACTGATAAGACCTACTTTAGCTGTAGAACCGTCGGGAGCCTGTCGCAAAATATCTATGACTTCATCAACTTGCGAAAGCGCTGCAAGCAAACCTTGTACTAAATGCAATCTATTTTCTGCTTTGCCTAATTCATGAGAGTAGCGACGATTAAGAGTTTGTTCGCGAAAATCCAAAAATTCTTGCAGTAGTTGACGCAAACTCAACTGACGCGGCTGTCCGTTAATTAAGCCTAGAAGAATTGCCCCAAAAGTAGTTTGTAGCGCACTTTGCTGGTACAGATAGTAGAGAACTTCCTCGGGATTACTATCGCGCTTTAACTCGATTACCACACGCATTCCATCGCGATCGCTCTCGTCGCGAATATCACCAATTCCCGTCAACCGCCCCTGATTGACTAAATCGGCAACTTTTTCAATCCAACCCGCCTTATTAACTTGATAAGGTAATTCTGTTACAACTATTGCAGTACGTCTTTTGTTACCTTTTCCAGTAGGTACTTCCTCTACATTGGCAACTCCCCGCAGCAAAATACCACCTCTGCCAGTAGTATAGGCTTCTTTGATACCGTCTTTTCCAACAATTTCTCCGCCAGTCGGAAAATCAGGACCAGGTATAATTTTGAATAATTTTTCGTCAGATAAATTCGGGTTGTCAATCAAAGCAATCAATCCATCCACCACTTCACCTAAATTGTGAGGTGGAATATTCGTAGCCATTCCTACGGCGATTCCGGCACAACCATTAAGCAATAAAAACGGTAGTTGTGCGGGTAAAACAGTTGGTTCCTGCTGAGAATTGTCAAAGTTGCCAATAAATTCTACCGTTTCTTCGCCAATTTCGGAGAGCATTCCTTCATGGCTAATAGGTGCAAGGCGCGTTTCTGTATAGCGCATTGCCGCTGGAGGGTCGTTATCTACACTACCGAAGTTTCCGTGTCCTCCCAATAAAGGATAACGGCTAGAAAATGTTTGCACTAAGCGGACTAAAGCATCGTAAACCGCTTGGTCTCCGTGAGGGTGATATTTACCCAGCACGTCTCCAACTACACGAGCGCATTTTCGGTAAGGTCTGTCCGGAGTTAAACCAAGTTCGTGCATGGCGTACAAAATGCGCCGATGAACTGGCTTCAAGCCATCGCGTACATCTGGTAATGCCCTTCCCACGATTACACTCATGGCATATTCAAGATAAGACCTTTGCATTTCCGTATGCAAGGCTGTAGTGATTACCTGTCCCGTTGAGAGAAGGTTTAACTGTTTTGCCATGAGTTTTTTCCCTGAACTTTAACTACACAAAAAATATTGCCGTAACTAATAGGAGCAGCAACCTTACTTATAACGGATGAAATGCTCTGCATCACAAAATCTTGATATTTATGTCTTACTTTTTAGGTAGTATCATTATCCTTGTTTACAAGGATACAAATTTCCCAAGGTCGAATGTAGACACGGTGTAAATCGTGCTATCTTCAATTCTTTATCCCCCTCAAATACGCTATATTGCGATCAATTCTCATGAAAACTGTTTTGATTGTCGAAGACGATCTTGTTAATGCTCGCGTTTTCTCCAAAATTCTAACCAAACGCGCAGGTTTAGTTGTTAAACACACTGAGAACGTAGACGAAGTAATCAAAATTGCTCAAGCAAAAGAAGCAGACATTATTTTAATGGATGTTTCTCTTTCTAGAAGTGTTTACCAAGGTAAATCCGTTGACGGTATCAAAATTACTCAAATGTTGAAATCTGACCCCCAAACAGCAACATTACCTATTATCTTGGTCACAGCCCACGCTATGGAAGGCGATCGCGAAAGTTTTCTTAAACAAAGCGGTGCTGATGGTTATATTTCCAAACCAGTGGTGGATCACCAACAGTTTGTTGACCAAATCATCGCACTTTTGCCAGAAGACAACAACGCTCCTTAAAAAAAATACTTCTTTGAGGAACATTCACACCCTCGCCTGTTGGATAAAATCCGGGGGCAGGCTATTTATTACTCAATACCGAATATATCAGCCCGTTAATAAGGTTTTAAAGCCTGCCCCAAGGTCCAATCTAAAAAAACAAGCAGGTTTTGTATAAATAGTTACTGATTGCAGTATCAGTCAATTAGTCTTAAAGCCTGCCCATTTTTTATGGAAATTGTAATCCATCAATTAAGCTATTCCAAGCTTTGCTATTATTATACATATGTACTATTAAATCTACTTTTAGGTAATAGAGTAGAAAGTTTGCGATTGTGAGGAGCCGATTAAAGTAATAAATAACACTTTAATAGATATTAATATTACTGGTGTAAAAACTATTGTCCGGCAGGTTGAGAAAGAGGTTGTCCATTTAAGGCAGCTTGGATACTAGGTAATTCTAGGAATTTTTTAGTATCAGATAGTAAACGAGCGCCCCACAAATTTTCTTTGAGAAACTCTAAATTGGCATAACGTTCGTCTATGCGGAGTGCAGCTTCTCCCATTGCTAAGCCCCTTTGCCGATCGGCTTTACTGCCTCGATTGTATAAAGCAACAGCTAATGCAAGCTGAGGCTCGGCTGCTGGCTGTTTAATTTTGTTTGCTTTGGTAATGGCTTGTTGCCATTGATTTATAGCATTTTTGATATCGCCTTGTTCGTACAGAATTAATCCAATATTGTTTACAGCTGGCCAAAAATTTTCCTTGTAACCAATAGATTTTTTGTACTCATTAATGGCCTGGGGTAATTTCCCCAGCATATAGTAAGCATTGCCCAAATCAAACAACCCTTCTGGATCTTTAGGATTTATTTTTAAACCAAGTTTGTATTGATTAATAGCGGATTGGTATTTTTGCTGCTGAAAATAAGCAGAACCCAAAGCAAAATAAGTTTCAGGATTTTTAGCATTAAGACTCTCTGCTTTTTGTAAAGCACTAATAGCTTTATCAAGCTCTTTAGATTGTAGATATAATCCTCCTAAAAGAAACCATACTTTGTCACTCGACGGAGCAAGTTGAGTTGCCAATCGTGCCCTTGGCATAGCCAAGTCAAACTGACGAAATTGTGCTAATTGTGCGGCTTCTTGCGCCAAAACTAACCCTTGTTGTTCCAACTTTGCTGCATCAAGGCGCACGGTGTGAGGTACTAATGCTTGAGCATTTACCCCTTGAGGAGATACGCTCAAAAAACTACATAAAAATAGAAAAGAAATTAATCCAACTCGTTTAGGCACATTACCACCCATTCTTAGCCACAAATTAAGGAATCTTTCAGATAGCTTAAACCATCTGGGCTGTTGATGACAGCTAAATTTTTCAATCATTTGTCTTTCCATAGGGGTGTAAATTCCATATCCAACATTTTTGTTTGACACTCTTGCAAAAAACTAATTAATCATGACTAAAGTCACCCTGCTTTTGGAAGTCATATACAAGCCCAAAAGGCTACTATTAAAGAAGTGGCGGCAAATACAATCAGTCCCTCTTTTTTGTTTTTATCTTCTTTCTTTGATATAAAATGCCTTGCGCGAAGGTAGATAGTTGAACATCGGTTTACTTCCTTAAAGCGAAATACTGTATTTGTAAGACTTTGCCGTTAATCTATCAGTTCCGTAAAGGCATATCCTACTTTACATTACCTAAACTCCTTATTATTTTTATAGCTGCTGTTATGGCTACACCCATAGAAATTCCCGTAATCGGCAAAGTTAAACGAGTACCTCGCTGGCTGATAGCTGTTTTTGCAACAGGGATTTTATTTGCTGGTGCAACGACTACTTATATTGTTGTCAACAGAACGAACAATAAACAAGACATAACAAAACTGACTGTCCCTGTACAAGAAAAAAATGTCACTTTACTTCTGAATGCTAGCGGAAAAGTTGTGCCAGTTCAAAGTGTCAATATTAGCCCTAAAAATCCCGGTACAGTAACCCAATTGTATGTGGAACAAGGCGATAAAGTAACGCAAGGGCAAGTTCTTGCCAGAATGGATAGTGCAGATATTCAGGCGAGAATTTTACAAGCTCGTGCTAATTTAGCACAACAGCAAGCAAGATTAGACCAACAAAAAGCCGGTTCTCGTCCTCAAGAAATTAGTCAAGCTAAAGCGCGTTTATCACAAACTCAAGCACAATTAGCCGCAGCTCGTTCGGGAAATCGTCCCCAAGAAATTGCTCAAGCACAAGCACAAGTAAACGCTGCCTCCTCAAGAGTTGATTTAACTAACGAACAGGTAAGGCGTTACCGTAATTTATACAATCAAGGGGCTGTAGAAAAAGAAAGATTAGATCAATTCGTTAGCGAAGATAAAACGGCTCAAGCAAATTTACTGGAAGCGCAAAAAAGATTAGCTTTGTTAAAAAGCGGTAGTCGTTCTGAAGAAATTGCTCGGCTTGAAGCAGCAGTAGAAGAAGCACGTGCCCAATTACAGTTATTAGAAAGTGGTTCTCGTCCAGAAGAAATTGCTCAAGCAAAAGCGGCAGTCAGTGCTGCACAAGCACAACTGAAGACGGAGCAGGTAAATTTAAACAACACAATTATCCGCGCTCCCTTTAGCGGTATTATTACTCAGAAATTTGCTAACATTGGTGCATTTGTAACTCCTACAACATCCGCATCTACTAGTGCATCAGCCACATCAAGTTCCATAGTTGCCCTTGCGAGGGGATTAGAAGTATTAGCAAACGTACCCGAAGCCGATATCGGAAAAATCAAGGTAGGGCAGGAAGTAGAAATTGTTGCAGATGCTTATCCGGAGCAAGTATTTAAAGGCAATGTACGTTTAATTGCTCCCGAAGCCGTCAACGAACAAGGAGTTACATTATTTCAAGTAAGAGTCGCAATTACTATAGGTAGAGACAAACTACGTTCCGGCTTAAATGTAAATCTGACTTTTTTAGGTGATGATGTTAATGCATTATGGCTACCAACAGTTGCCATTGTCACAGAAAAAGGTCAAACAGGTGTATTAGTACCAGATAAAAATAACAAAGCAAAATTTAACGAAGTCACAATTGGCTCGCAAGTAGGAAACGAAACCCAAATATTACAAGGATTACAAAAAGGCGATCGCATTTTTACCAGCCCGCCAGATGATTACAGAATCAAGAAAAAGTTGGAGGAGCGTAATCGTAATCAGTGATGGGGGATAGGCATATGGGAAGAGGGGAAGACAAGGATACAAGGAAAGATATAAAAGAATAATTCCCGCCCTCCTAATTCTCAACTTCCCAAACTACTAACTACTAAAAACTAACAACTTATAACTAATAAATGAATTTTGTCGAAAGCGTACAAATGGCAGGAAAAACCCTGTTATCAAATAAATTACGTAGCGCTCTTACAATGTTGGGCATTGTTATCGGTAATGCTTCGGTAATAGCTATGATTGGAATTGGTGAAGGAGGACAAAAATTTGTTAATAAACAGTTGGAATCTCTCGGTCCTAACGTACTATTTGTTATTCCGGGGAATCAAGAAACTCAACGGATTACCTTTGAGATTCCTAAAACTTTAGTTTTAGCAGATGCCCAAGCAATTGCAACTCAAGTCCCAACTATAGCGGGAGTTGCGCCAGAGTTAAATAGAAGATATGTAGTTACTTACGGCAATAGAAACACCGATATTAATATAATCGGCACTACTCCAGGCTTTCCACTAGTGCGGGATTTTGAAATTGCAAAAGGACGTTTTTTTAATGAAATAGATATAAAACGTAGCAATCAAGTAACTGTATTAGGTGCCGACTTAACAGAAAAACTTTTTGGCAATATTAATCCTTTAGGAAAACAAATAAGGATTAAAAACACTAGCTTTCAAATTATTGGAACATTAAAAGGTAAAGGTTCGGGATTAGGGGGTGCTAATTATGATGAAGCCGCATTAATACCTATAACAACTTCAGCAAATCGACTTGTAGGAAAAAATTCTCCCTATGGTATTGCCTTAGATTATCTTGTAGTTTCTGCAACTAATGGTAATACTGTAGAGGCAGCAGAGTTTCAAATTCAAAATTTATTGCGTTTGCGCCATAAAATAATTGGTGAAGATGACTTTACCGTTCGTTCTCAAAAAGATGCTCAAGCTACAGTTGGTCAAATAACCGGTGCATTAACAATTATGTTAGCTGCAATTGCTAGTATTTCTTTATTCGTCGGCGGCATCGGTATCATGAATATTATGCTTGTTTCCGTTACGGAAAGAACCCAAGAAATCGGACTCAGAAAAGCAATTGGTGCAACTCAACAAGATATCTTATTACAGTTCATGATTGAAGCAGTAATTGTTTCAGCCGCAGGAGGTTTTATTGGTACTGCTGTTGGCGTTAGTGGCATTATGCTAGTTGCAGCCCTCAGTCCCTTAGAGGCAGGAATCTCAACTGTAGCAATCATTTCCGCCGTCGGGGTTTCTGGAGCTATTGGTTTATTTTTTGGTGTCGTTCCCGCACGTCGTGCTGCCAAATTAGACCCAATTGTAGCCTTAAGAAGCGCTTAAATAAAGTTAGGAGTTATGAGTTAGGAGTTAGGAGTTAAAAGTTAACAATTAAAAATTAACAATCATCAATTCATTTTTAAGTACTATTTACTAACTAATTACTAACTAAGAATTAAAAAACTAAATTTTTTATCAATTTTTAGCCTCGTTCCTAGTCTCACCTTCGGAATACATTTAACTCTTGTTCAGTTTACAGAAAATGAATTCCTAACCACTAACAACTAACCACTAACAACTAACAACTATCAACCAATGACTAATACAATAATTCGTTTAGAAAATATTTTTAAAATTTACGGTAGCGGCATAACTGAGGTTAAAGCCCTTAATAATGTAAATTTGATTGTAGAAGAAGGCGAATATTGCTCAATAATGGGACCTAGCGGTTCTGGTAAGTCTACAGCAATGAATATTATCGGCTGTTTAGATCGTCCGACATCAGGGAATTATTATTTAGATAATGTGGATGTGGCACAGATGGATGATACTCAATTGGCACATATTCGCAATAAAAAATTAGGTTTTGTTTTCCAGCAGTTCCATTTATTGCAGCAACTAACAGCCCTTGAAAATGTCATGCTACCGATGCTTTACGCTAGCGTACCTACTAACGAAAGAAGGGATAGGGGAATCGAAGCTTTAAAAAAAGTCGGTTTAGAAAATCGTTTGCATAACAAACCAAATCAACTATCGGGAGGACAACAGCAACGTGTAGCAATCGCCCGCGCTATAGTTAATCGCCCAGTAGTACTTTTAGCAGACGAACCAACAGGGGCACTTGATTCGCGCACAACTCAAGAAGTTTTAGATATTTTTAGCGAACTTAATTCTACGGGAATTACCGTAGTGATGGTAACTCACGAACCAGAAGTAGCCAGCCAAACACAGCGTATTGTTTGGTTCCGCGACGGTGAAGTTATACACTCAAATTTAACTCCTGATGATTTAAGTACCGTCGCTGTATCTTAAAAAAGTTGGGAGTTAGGAGCTAGGAGTTAGGAGTTAAGAGTTCAATAATTTTTGATTGTTTTCTTGTCTCCTTGTCTTCCCATCCCCTTGTTCCCTTGTCTCAAATTCCATTTTCTAATCGAAATGTTTAACAACTTCCACCAACTCTCGGGGATAATGAATTAAAAAATCCGGATTCTCTTTACTCAATGCTTCTTCGGAATTAAAACCCCAAGTTACGCTACAGACTTTAACATGAGCTTTTTTTGAAGCTTCTATATCTCTAGTTTCATCCCCTACATACAAAACTTCTTCTGTTTTTATCTGTTTTTGCCTTAAAACATTATTAATTATCCTATTTTTCCCAAAAATTGTGACTCCAGCATGGACAAACTCAAAAAGGTTATCTAAATTATTTACTTTCAGAAACTCTTCGACGTTACTTTTAGAATTAGAAGTTATAATACCCAGCCTATTTCCATTGTCTTTAAGCTCTAACAAAGCCTCTGGTATTCCAGCAATTGGTTTTAATTCGGGAATTTTATTTTTCAATTCTTTTTTAACTTTTTTCAGCAAAAAAGGTATTTTGAATAAAGGAATCCCAGAATACTTAAATATTTCTCTAGAAGTTAAATTTTTCAGTATTACGAATTCTTCTGGAGTAATTTGTGCGTAACTAAACTCTACAGCTAAACTATTGGCAATACTTACTAGTGCATCTACTGTATCGGCGATTGTGCCATCAAAATCAAAAATAATTACTTTCTGAGTCATTCTTTCGCTGTTATGGCGATGCTTCAAGATTGGCACGGGCATTCCTTCGTAACATTTGAGGCTTTATTCGCCGTAATGCCGATGCCGGAAATTGCTTGTCCCAATTTTCATCTGTGATTCTGGCTAATTCTATCAGCTTGGGAGAAATATTCCCAGGGTAGGGTTGAAATTCTTC
>JBCBPQ010000255.1:0-10323 GCA_039820645.1 Cyanobacteria bacterium J06633_8
CGATGAATTAAGCTGTTGCAGTTGGGGTTTATCTTTAGCAAGTATGGCACACGAGCAGCAATATACAAGGTTATTTCGCAGTTAACAGTTCACTGTTCACTGTTCACTGTTCACTGTTCACTGTTCACTGTTCACTGTTCACTGTCAACTGTTAACTGCGAAATAACCTTGTATATTGCTGCTCGTGTGCCATACTTGCTAAAGATAAACCCCAACTGCAACAGCTTAATTCATCGTCATCCAAATTGATAATTTCTACTGCAACGGTACTAATTAATTCTTGTAAATTCATCAATAACAATTGCCCTGGGGTTTGCCCCAAAGGAATTAGCTTGACTCCAGCAGTAATCAAATTACTTAGCCAACTATGCAAATATCCCAGTATGACTGCTTCGGAATTAATTTCCCAAATACTAGCAGCAATACCAAAAGCGATGGCATAATTACAAGGATTACCGACAACTGTAATTATAGGCTTTACCTGTGGCTGTAATTCTTTGAGTAAACGAATTAAAGCACCTCCCATTTGTTGAGATTGGTTACGCAATTCTTCAGTTTCCCTTGTGGCTGATAACCAATTATTCCAGTAAGCAACAGTAGCAAAATCTTGTGTTTTGACTGCATGATAACTTCTCAACATTACCGCTGCTTCCAACCGGATTGCTCCATAACGCAATTCTTGAGTCAACCAGTGTTTAAGACTTTCAACATCATAAATTATCTTATTTTCAATCAGCGTTTCCAACCCTTCAGAATAACTATACGCTCCCACGGGTAAAGCAGGACTAACAAGCTGTAAAAGATAAAGAAGATTTGGGCAGGCATGGGGCATTGGGAATAGGTTAAAGATTAAAGGTTAAAGGTTTAAATTTTTCCTTATCTGACTGTCTCTCACTACTTATACAGCACCTTGCAAGTACATGAGGTACATTTTCATTACTCATTACTCATTACTCATTACTCATTACTCATTACTCATTACTCATTACTCATTACTCATTACTCATTACTCATTACTCCCTTACACTTCACGGGGTATACCTCACTTACATGAAATCGGCTGTATTCAATGAGAATGTTGAGTATAAGCACCGGTTTCGGGATGAAAGGGTGAAATTTCTTCTTTGACTATTAAACCAAGATTTTTTAACATTTTATTTAATACAGAATCGGGTGATAAACGCAAATAATCTGCTGTAATTTCTAGCTGTACGTGACGATTACCTAAATGATATGCAGCTTTAATTAAATCTAACTGATTTCGAGCAGTTACGGTTAAAACTGGTTCGGGTTTGGCTATTATTTGAATAATGGTTGTATTAGTTTCATCTTCTAAAATATCGCCATCTTTTAATACAGTACCCCTCCGTAAACGCAAGCACACCATTTGTTTATCAGCAGCTTGAAAGCGATGCCTCGAACGAGTTCTTTCTTCAGCAGTTAGTGCAATGCTTAAATTAACTGCTGAATTAGATTGTGATGTTTTGTGGTGAGTGAAGATTAGCAATTGTCAATTAACAAGTATTGTTTACTATTTATGAATTTACTCCTGTTTCTTTTTCATACTTTTCTGATTCTCTTAATGCTCTCATTTGTGATTCCTTAGTCCTTTGAAGTTTGTTAGAAATTTTATTTTTTATATTCACAGCTTTCTCTCTGTTTCTAAATTCATCTAATAATTCGTAGAAAGAATCAAGACCTTCCTTTTCACTTCCGCAATAAAGCATAATGATATTTGCCCAGGAATTAGAAGTTGAAACATGATACCTTTTCTGTAACCAGGGTTGAAAATTTTCGTGGAAATCATCTTCCCATTCTGTGGGTTCAATATCTAATTCTCCTCTGGCAAATTCATATCCAACAAGAAAATGAAATAAATGAGTTACCGAAGGTTTACCAATGTACATTCCTGGTCTGGATTTGATTTTTTGTAAAACTTCATATAGTCCACTCATATTAATTAATACCTCGCTCTAATTGATATTGATAGACAATTTTATAATTCTGGTAACTCTTCTATGATAAATTGTTCGCTCGGACAGAAAAAGTCTTTTATCCAAGATTCTCTTATCAATCCTTCTGTAGATAGATTATCAAAAACTAATCCACGAACTTCTACACCATAATGTTTACCGTTGAGCGTTATAGACTCATTTATACCGCGACTTTCTAAACGCTTGCTGAGAATATAGTATTCTTTACGTTTCTTAGTTCTAATTAAAATTATTTGTCCTTGAATGTCATTTTCTTGTAACCATAACATTACAGCTTTTGCACAGTCTTCACATTCCAACAGTTTAAAAGTTGACGTTATCTTGCCAATTTCCCGATAAATTTCCTCATCTGATAAAGAACTCACTTATACACCCCATAAAAAAATTATGCATCCAATTCATTATTAATGCATAATCTGTTCCCTATTTATCTATTAGTTAATTAAATAAATTAGTAACCTAGTTTGAAATTTATAATTTTGTAATTATTTTATATTGGTGCGTGACGCTATATAGATAAATATTGATGTAAATTTATACGTTATGAAAACGTCACGCACTTCTTAATCCTAATTGTAGCGAATTTCGCTTGAGTCCAATACAGGAGGAAACCTCACCCCCTTCCCCTCTCCTTGTTAAGGAGAGGGGTGTCCAAAGGACGGGGTGAGGTTTAAATTTGTACCTCACTCAACTGAAAACCGCTATATTCTACTTCCCCCTCGCTGCTTTCATGTCACTACGAATGAAAAATTGTGCGATTAAATAAACTAAAATTCCTGCAACCATTCCAGGGAGTACTGAGTAAACTAGCTTTGATAATTCCGGGGTTATTGTCCATATTAAAGCAACTGAAATTCCAACTATCATCATTGCAACAGCAACTATTGCATTAATAGGTTTTTGTAATACCCTAACTATGAACAAAGGACCATTAGCTGAAGCTAAAGCTGACCATGCAAAGGTAACTAGAAAAAATACGCTTTTGTCTCCAAATAAGGCAATTACCAAGACTATTGCAGTAACTGTTAGAGTTCCTAATTTAACAATTTTATAAGAATGAGCAAATTGAGGAAATATATCTTGGGTAAGGGCTGCCGAACAAGACAATATCTGTGAATCTGCTGTGGACATAGTTGCAGAGAATACACCTGCTAACATCACCCCTACTAAAACTGCTGGCAATAAGTTCAAAGCTAATGCAGGTAACACTAATTCTGGATCGCCGTTAGCTAATAAATCCGGCAAAAGTACTCTTCCTGTTAAACCGATACCAAGGGAAGCGAAGGATGTAGTTAAACCAGCCATTACTTTGATATTCCGGGCTTTGGAAACATTTTGTGCATTATCAATAGCCATTGCACGAACTATGATGTGAGGTTGCCCTACTACGCCAAATCCTGCTACCATCCAACCAATAAAGAAAGGAATAAAACCTAACGGTAAATTTGCCGGATTTAAGCTTACCAAGGCTGGATCGATTTGGTTTAATTGCGTCCAAAGTGCATTTATACCGCCACATTTAATTAATGAAACAATTAATAACAGCAGCAAGGAACCAATCATAATTATTGCTTGGATTGTATCCGTCCAAATTGAAGCGCGGATACCTCCAGAAAAGCAGTAAATAACAACAATTACGGTTCCAATAATAATACCTATGCTGTAATTCCAATCAAAAACCGCACTGAGGGCTTTGCTCCCTGCTACTAATTGTGCAGCTGCATAAGCACCAAGAAAGGCGATGGTGATTACAGCTGAAATAATTGTAATAACTCGGACTCCATTGGTATTTTGCCCTAAAAAACCGGATACTGTTTCAGATTCAGTTTCTTCCGAAATTTCTCTTAATTTTTTAAAGAATAACCACCAAGCGATATAGTCTCCTAATGCCCAACCAAGAGTTAACCAAATAGAAGAAATTCCTGATTTATATGCAAAACCGACTTGCCCAATAAATAGCAAACCGCTTTGTCCGGTTGACATAGCTGAAAGTGCTGTAAACCAAGGATTTACACTTCTACCAGCTAAAAGATAATCAGTAGTGTTGTTTTGCTTTTCAGTTGCCGAATAGATGCCGACGGCAGTAAAAAAAAGCATAAAACCAATGAAAGTAATCGCAATCCAAATTTGATTTGTCATCCTGCTTGGTATCTAGTTAAAATTTTTTATTTGATTTTTTCATGATTATAGTTTTCAGAGGCGGAAAGGATATGTATTGTTCAGATTTTACCTTTCAATTTTTGCTTAAGTTAGGAACAATAATCAATTATCAAATGTCAATTGAATTCGTACCAGAAATATATATTGATTAAATTTTGTATTCATGTAGATAAATCTTTATCCTTCCCGGCGGAGCAGATTATACAAAATTAATAGTGGAAATAAATATAGAATAATCAAACACAATTTATTTGCAGAATCGATAACGGATAACTAATTAATAAATTTAAAAATACGGAGGTATTATTCATGTTAATTATATGACATGTACTCATCAAAGCCAGATATAATATACCTATTAAATATCAAGCTCTAAATAAAAGTAGACAGTAAATTGTTGTCAAAAATTTTACCATTAACTTACACATTATCTCGCAATAGGTATACATAAATATATAATACTAAATACTTCATAACCGAATCATACAATCGTTATAACCTAGAGACTATCGAGTTTGTCTTGCACTACTAGAGTCTTGAAATAACAGAATAAAGATTTTAGATACTAATTTTTATTAACCACCACTGAGCTACCGGATTAATTCGTGAAGTTAATCCCAAATCTATTAACTTTATGTTTTTAATTTTCTAAAAGTAATTTTCGGAGACGGATAAAAATGAACTTACAGGTACCACTACCAAGCAACGAATTAGCAAGATTAGCAGCACTCCGACAATATCAAATACTCGATACTGCTCCAGAAAAAGTATTTGATGATTTTACTTTTTTAGCAGCACAGATTTGTCGTACTCCCATCGCAGTGATTAGTTTTGTAGATGGCGATCGCCAGTGGTTCAAATCTAAGGTTGGTGTAAATGTAGACTGTACTCCCAGGGATGTAGCTTTCTGCGCTTATACCATCATGCAACAGCAGCCATTAGTTGTACCAAATGCTTTGAAAGACTCTAGATTTGCTGATAATCCCTTAGTTGCAAATGCTCCCAATATTCGGTTTTATGCTGGGGCACCTTTAATTACACCAGAAGGATATGGTATCGGAACACTATGCGTAATTGATACGGTACCACGGGATTTAAGTTTAGAGCAACAAGAAGGATTAAGAGCATTAAGCAATCAGGTAATAGCACAGTTAGAAATGCGGCGTAACGTAATTACCGTATCGCGCACTGTCATGCAGCGGCAACAGCAAGAAGCTCAAATACGTCGTCAGCAAGAGTTTATCGAAGTTATTTATCGTCGGGGCTTAGATAAAGCTCATAAAGGAGATTATGAAGCAGCAATAGTCGATTTTAGCCAATATTTACAGCTAAAACCCGACGGAGTGAAAGCACATTATCAGAGAGGATTAGCCCTTCATAAACTTGGAGATAGACAAGGCGCAATCGCAGATTTGGACAGGTATCTAGCATATAACCCCAATGACGCAGAAGCAAGATACAGTCGCGGACTTATACGTTCGGAATTAGGGGATTATAATGGAGCCACAGCGGATTATACAAAGGCTATGAGCATCAATCCCGACTATATCAATAACTATAGTTCGGGATTGCTACTTCCTCAAAGTCAAGATAATCATCAAGGAATTACTTTAGATTCTATTAACCTTGCACCGGCTCAATCTGACTACCAAGTTACTATTGATTCAAATATTGTTGCTTCTGAACTCACCAGCGAATACCGTGGGGCAACTTCAAAATCTCCGGAAGCCTTAACGTCTCATCCTCAAAGTGCAGAAGATTATATAAATCTAGCTAATAATTTTTATAAAAATGAAGACTTTAGTCAAGCCGTCGAAAACTATACTCATGCTTTAAAACTTAATGGTAATAATTCCCGAATTTATTTAAATCGAGGTAACGCCAATTATAATTTGAAGAAATATGGCGAAGCAATTGAAGATTACACTCAAACCTTACGAATGAATCCTGAAAGCGACAAGGCTTATATAGGGTTGGGAAATACTTGCTCTAAACTCAAAAATTACGACAAAGCAATTGAATACTATACTAAAGCTTTGCTGGTAAACCCTAAAAATGACAAAGTTTATATAAGTCGGGGAAATGCTCGTTCCAAACTAAAAGATTATACCGGAGCCATGGAAGATTATAAAAAAGTATGGGCTAATAAGGAGTAATATTATGTCCGGTTAAACAGTTATCATATCTGTGGAGGCTGAGTAATGAGTAATGAGTAATTAGTAATGAGTAATGAGTAATGAGTAATGAGTAATGAGTAATGAGTAATGAGTAATGAGTAATAGATTATGTTGCTAATAACCGCTATATTTTCAATAGGGTTATATCGTAAGTAATTAACCGGACTTGGTATAAACAGTTTTATTATTTTTCAGCTTAAAGGAGAAGAGGAAATTATTTTCTTCTCCTGCTTTTGTATGAACTGAATATCAGATATGCTTGAAAATCGCAACTAACAAGAAACTAAGCGAACAAATTCTATGAGTTTGATTTTAACCAATGATGATGGTATTGATGCTCCAGGTATTCAAGCATTACTCACAGCTGTAGAAAAATCTGAGATTTCACCCGACTATTTATCTAAAATTATTATCGCCGCTCCTCAAGGACATTTATCCGGTTGCGGGCATCAAGTTACCACTGGTAGCCCTTTAAGCTTACAACGTCGCTCCGAAAATGCATACGCCATCGCCGGTACTCCTGCCGATTGCGTTCGTCTTTCAATTGCCCACATTTGTCCCGAAGTGAAATGGGTACTTTCGGGAATTAATGCCGGAGGAAACATGGGAATTGATTCTTATATTTCCGGTACTGTCGCTGCCGTAAGAGAAGCAGCAATACACGGTATTCAAGGAATAGCGATTTCTCAATACAAAAACAAAGAACTCGAATACAACTGGGATAACTCCATAAAATGGGCGACTAAACTTTTAGCTGACTTATTTAATCGCCCTTTACCACCGGGGAATTTCTGGAATATTAATTTACCTCATCTTCCACCAGAAGCAGGGGAACCAGAAATAGTTTTTTGTCGTCCCTGTAACAAACCCCTTCCAATTAATTATCGTATCGAGGGCGATAAATTTTATTACACCGGCGAATACGGCAGTCGAGAAAGAACCCCCGGCAGCGATGTAGATGTATGTTTTTCAGGTAAAATAGCCGTGACGCAGTTAACAGTTAACAGTTAACAGTTAACAGTTAAGTCGATGTTTTTTCGTCATTGATAAGAATAAATTCTGAATTAGGGACATCCAAAAATTAAATTACTCAATTTCTGCATAAACATACGACTATCAGATTTCTTCTCCCCCTGCTCCCCCTGCTTACCAAAACGATTGATTAGTTTTTTTAATTGGAAGTCCCTTATTGTAGCGCCCTGCTTCAGCGCCTTGGGGGCTTCCCATTTTCGCGACTGCGAGGCATCTTGTCTGCGTCTGATATGCACTCTGATGTACAAATTGAACAGCCAACAGCTTATCAGTTATCGTCAGTTGGTTTTGAATTATCAATTATTAATTTATAAGTAGTCACGCGAAAATATTTTTTTTTCGCAGCGTTCCTCTAAGTTCGATTCTACCTAATCGTTAGTTTTTCATTGAGAATTATTAATTTTCATTGACAATAAATTACTCTTCATCTTCGGCTTCGAGAACTACCATTAGACGATTTAAAGTTTGCGTCAACTGAGTTAGCCTTTGCAGGGAATCGTCTTGCCCTTCTGCTAGAGTTTGCACCGCATCGCACAATGCCAAAATTTGATAACCTTGCTGCTGTACCTGCTTTCCCTGCTCTTCTACCTGTACGCTCAAATTATCCACTCTGTCAGAAAGGCGCTCTATTGTCTCGGTAGTAGCCAGCACGGCTTCCCCTATTTGCTCTACTATGGACTCCAAACGTCCGACTTTTACTTTTTCTGCTCCAGTTGCAACCATTTTTAGTACCTTAATTTTGAGATAGCACCACCGTGGAATAGCCCTTCATCCCCAAGCACAATGTAAACAGGATGTAGCAATGCATACAAGCACAACCTAAAAAGGGATGCTATTAATCATTTTTCCCAAAAAACTTCATGAAATAAACATGAAGCTACTTGACAATAAAAAAATAATTCCCACTAAATCAATGACAGTGTATTCAAATATTCATCCAAATGACTCGATTGTGAACCTTTAAGAATATGTATCACCTCTTAGCCGCAAGCTATATATTGAATGCATTGATATTATTTTTCCGTAGTTTATAAGCCCTACCATACAGCCAAAGTATCCGTCAAATCAATAATTAAATGGATAGGTTGTACTTGCTACCTTTTGAAGATTTTATATCTCAAGGTATATCAAGGGTTACGGGCTGTACTGGTAGCAAATTTGAGCTTATCGGGATATTAACTCGTCAAGTAACAGATTTTTCATCTATCTAAAGAAATACTTTTTATTCTTTACTCAAATTTTATAAATTATAGTGATTCTCACGACTACTCACTGTCACTGTCAGTGTCATGGTACTGCTAACTGTTAACTGTTAACTACTAATGCAGCAACTCTTCCACCTGATGCTGACTCCATAAATCCCTGTAAAGTCCGGGTTGTTGTAAAAGCTCTACTTGAGTACCAGTTTGAACAATTTTACCTTTTTCCATCACCAAAATTCGGTCGGCTGCTGCTGCTGCTGATAATTGATGAGTGATAAAAACAACTGTCTTGCGCTTTGCACCACTAGAAAGATTTTTTAAAATTTGTGTAGCAGTTTGATTGTCTACACTCGAAAGTGCATCATCTAAAATTAGTACTGGAGCATCAACTAACATCGCTCTAGCTAAAGATGTGCGCTGTCTTTGACCGCCAGAAAGAGTAATTCCGCGTTCGCCTACAATAGTATTATATTGCTGGGGAAAATTTGCTATTTCTGAGCTAATTTGCGATAATTTGGCAGCATTTTCAACATCTTGCTGTTCGGCTAAAGGGTCTCCATAACGGATATTATTTTGAATTGTAGTGCTAAAGAGAAAGTTGTCTTGAGGAACATAAGCAATCGCATCTCTTAAATCTGTTAAAGCGATTTGAGTTATATCTGTACCATCTAAAAATAATTGTCCTTTATCAATATCTAATAATCGCGGTAAACAATTAGCTAAAGTTGACTTACCCGAACCTATAGCTCCAACGATTGCAATTGTTTCTCCCGGACTGATATTAAAGCTAATATTATCTAATGCCGTCGTTTCCGATCCAGGATAAGTAAATTTTAAATTTTTAGCGGTTAATTCTCCTCGAACCGTTTCCCGTGGCAATTTAATTGCATCGCTATAGTCTTTTATTTTTGGTTCGACACTAAAAATTGATTCAACTCTATCAACGCTAACTTCACCACGCTGATAAGCAGTAATGGTAAATCCCAATAAAGCTGTAGGAAATATTAAGCGCTCAATATACAATAGCAGCTTGACAAAATCACCTACATCGATGCTATTACCAATTTTGCCTGCTCCTATCCAAATAATGATAAAAGTACTAATATTAGCTAATCCGCCAATTAAGGGAAACACAGTATTTTGGGTTTGGGCTAATTTTAAGTTAGCTTTTAATAGCTGGTGATTTTTTTTAGCAAAAGCACGACGTTCGTTGTTTTCTTGAGCATAAATTTTTATTAAAGAGATACCGCTAATATCTTCTTGAATAAGGTTGCTGATATCCGAAATATTTTCTTGTACTGAGGTTTGTTGATCGCGGAGACGTTCGCTAAATAGCAATACCATAAAGAACATTATCGGATACGGTATTAATGCTAATACAGCTAGTTGTAGATTCAGAGAAAGCATTATGGGTAAAGTCAGCGCATAAGCAAACATCGTATTTGCAAAACTCAACACAACAAAACCCAGCAATCGCCGAATATTATCAACGTCGCTCGTAGCACGGCTAATTAAGTCTCCTGCTTTATTAGTTGCAAAATAAGAAGGTTCTAACTTCAGCAAATGTTCAAAAATTTGCTGTTTGAGGTCAAATTCTACCTGCCTGCCCACACCGAATATCCAGATGCGAGAAGCCATCCTTATCAGCCACATTGAAGAAGTGAGTGAAATAATAAGTATGGAGTAGCGTATGATTTGTCCGTAGTCAAAGTTTTCCGAAAGTTTATTAACGCAATCTCCAATTAAGAAAGGTATGTA
>JBCBPQ010000256.1:0-10288 GCA_039820645.1 Cyanobacteria bacterium J06633_8
AATAAAAATAAAGTTAGAATACCGACAAAAAAGGCAGTTGTTTGAATGTCTTGAGTCAAGCTAAAAAGCTTTTCTTGCCAAAGTCCGTAAAGATTAACTATATATAAAGGTAAATCGCTGAATGCAATCACACCGATAGCACCTATTACCCCGAATATTTGATGTGCAGTAGGTACCGCTAAGATAATAATTCCGAACCGGGCAAAGTTACTCTGTGCTGAATATAGAGGTTTACCAATTGCTAGAAGTGCGGGGCTAATTGTATAAAACAGCAAAGAAAACCACATTCCGCAACATAGAATAGGCATCATCCAAGTAGCTTCAATATATCTTTGGTCGTAAAGCAAGCCAATAACCAAATCACCAACTGTCACTAGTGCAGCTAAGATAACTCCACATCCTAATAATATTAATTGTCTCTGTTTGAGAATTTTTTCTCTTAAAATGTTTCTCGGTAAATCTCGCTGTTTAGAGATAGTTGGAAAAATAACTTTATGGCTTATTTGTCTAATTACTTCTTTGGGAATACTCGCCAAAGTATAAGCTACTGTATAAATACCCAATAATTTAAATGATAGTAACTTAGCTAAAACTAAGCGGTCTGCTTGTTCGGCTGCAAACATTAATCCAGATGCAGCAAACATCCATTTACCGAAAGATAAAATTTCTTTAACTGCTTCTTTCTCCCAGGTAAAGCGATTAACATAACCCGGTATTAACCAAAAGCTGCTAACTAATTTATATAGTCCTCCTATTGCAGTTCCAATTGCTAAAGACCAGATAGTTGGGTACAAGTAAACCAACACAATTAAGGTTGCGACAAAACTGGCTTGCAATGCGAGTTCGTAAATTGAAAGTTTACCTAGTTCCATACGTCGATGAAGAGTATGAATACTAGTACAACTAAATCCTTCAAAAACGGAGTATAGAACAGAAATCGGGATTAAAATTAATAAACGTTTGTCATTATAGAAATATGATGCAGGAAAAGTAATAAATACTATGCAGGCAAGCCAAATAATTACACCTCGAATTATTTGTAGAGTCCAAGCGGTATTTAAAAAAACTGGGTCGTCACCTCGTTTGCTATTTACTATATTTTGAGAAATTCCAATATCCGAAAATAGTTCTAAACCTATTCTAAAAGTTGTGACTAGAGCCATTAAACCAAAAAACTCTGGTTGTAGCAGGCGAGTCAAAACTAAATTATTCGCAAATCGGAGAATGTATTTTCCTCCAAAACCCGCAGTTGTCCAAATTGCACCACGAATGGCACGTTGCTTTAAGGATGTCATTGAATTTTATATTCCTCCTGGTACTATTTTGGATTTATCTTCCGCTTTAATAAAGTTGCCCGAAGATATTTTATTTCTGACTAAGATTTAGGAATTTTATATTATCTTGCATTTAAAAGCCAGGATAGAAAATTCTAATTCAAAATTTGCTACGGTCACGTTTTAAGTTTGAAGAATGTCTTTGTTGTTTATACATTACGATGGTAAGGTTAACTTTTGACTAAAAAGTTAAAGCTTGTATGGAAGCGATATTAATACCGTCTCTACAAGCATTCGAGTTTTAGGGAACGGTTACAATTTCCGTAAAAAAATGGGCAGGCTTTAAAACAAGTTAACTCGTGTTGTATCCGGCATCTCTCTATAATAAGCCTGCCCATTTTTTAAGGCTTCATCTCGGTGGGGATTAGTCCGAAGTTGATAACCAATATTTTCAGGATTGCGATAAAAAATTAAGCTGCACCATTTTTGCTTGATTTAATAACCTTGGCGGGTACTCCAACTGCTATAGAATCAGGAGGAATATTTTTAGTGACAACAGAACCAGCGCCAATTACACTTCCCCTACCGATAGTGACTCCATCTAATATTCTTACTCCCGTACCTATCCAACACTTGTCTTCGATTTCGATACCTTCGCGGCTTAACCCATAATCTCTATGGTTGTTAGCATATAAACTACTATGTGAAGCAATTTGGCAATCTCTGCCAATTTTGATATTACCCGGCCCAGCCATACATACATAAGGTCCAAGGTAAGAGTTTTCGCCAATTTCGATCCAACAATCAGAACCCGCCGTCCGAATATCGACACCGCAATCGATACAAACTCCGTTATCAAGAAATATAAAACTGTTGGTATTTTTAATTTCTAGGCGCGCATTCCGAAGAATTTTAACGTTATTGCCAATTTCTATGCCGCCAGCGCCAATGAGTTCAACACCTTGAAAAATGCTAACTTTTTTACCCATACGAGCTAACGTTAAAGGATAAATTAGCTTTCTACAGAGGGTTCCAACGGGATGGGGAATCCATCCCACAAGAGAAAATGCAATTATTTCTAAAATACGGGATGTATTGGTAGGAGGTCTGGAATAAGACTTCCAATCAACATCAACTTTTGCAGTAGTCATAGTTTTGAAGTTTAAAGAACTAAAGATAGGGAAATATAGTGTTGCTGACACAGATAAAAATTACATTCAGTATATTGATTTAAATAAATGCATCAAATACTGACAGTAATTTTTATTTGTAAGTAAATGATTGCAATTTATTCTGTTTAGTTTCAACACAGAGTTGATTGTCATCTATATTTCCAAATTCTAAAATTAACTTTGTAGTTAAATCTTGAATGTACCTCGCATTATTATGCTTACTTCGTACAAATTCATAACTCAATTGAGCTTGACGTTCGGCAAGTTGAGGATTATGCAGAAGTTTTTCAATTGCTTGCTTTAATTCTAAACTATCGCCAGTTTTGACACCAGTTACCACCCCTGAGTCAATCAATTGATTGATAATTCCAGGTTTTGGCGAACGAGTAATAATAATAGGTTTCCTACAAGCCATCGCCTCAAATAAAGTGCTTAGTCCAGCTTGATAATTATTCTTTAAAAGAGGTAAAACAACTATGTCAGCATCGTTATAAAGCTGTACCAAATCGCACCATTCGTAAAAGCCACAGAACATATTCTTTGGCAATACTTTAGGAAAAGTGACTCGGGATGAAGTTCTATTAGGTGAAAAAGCACATACTTTAACATCAACATCCATAAATTGAGTTGCCGATGCCAAAGTTTGATAATCCCGCTTTTCCATCCCACCACTAGCAATCAAAGGGCGCACCTTTTTATGTGATAGTGGTTTGGGAGTGAAGAAAGATGTATCCGTCGATGGATGATAAGGAATTTTAAAAATACGATTTTCTGGTAACTTTAAGTAATTTTTGAGAAAGTTTTCTTGTGATGTAGTACCGGTGACAAATAAATCAATCGAGTCAACAAAATTAAGTAGAGTCAAGGCTAGAAAACCTTTGGGTCGATTCAGATTATGAAAAAGTACGGCTATTTTAGGTCGTTTCTGCTTTTGACTGCAAAGAGTTGCAATAGGGATACCCAAAGGTTCGCCATCGCAGTATATAACATCATTATCATCAAGTTGTTCCGATAATTTACGTGCTAAAGCCCAATGTTCGGGAAAGCCAAAAACTCTTGCCATACGTCTATCTTTGGGCAAAACTTCTACATCGATTGGCTGATGGATTTGAGCTTTTAGAACTTGACTCATGTCCCACATTACATGAGCCGGGTTCTGCCCTAATTGATTCTTGATCGCAACATCTCTAATATCATCTATTGAATTAAGTGCTATATGGTACTTCACTTTTTGTTCCTTGAATTATTTGACTTACTAGATAGAGGCGTGTTGTTTTGTGGCTATTATTCTTGAAGAAAAATAACTGATAAAAGTTATAAAGCTAACAAAATATTTCGGATATTTTTTGTTGGCAGAAGTAAAAAAAACTACTTCTCAGTTGTTTTATAACTCAATAGACACTATAAGTAAAAAACAACTTATCCGATACGTCATCAGATGTTTTTCTATTAAAGTTTTTATGAATTTATCAATTAAAATATAAGTTTTTGGGCAAATTATTTAAATAAACACGACTATCTAAGAAGTTGTATTAATAGGTTTTAATAGGGGAAACTTTAAACGCCAATTCTTGTCTAGCTTTTATTTTATGATTACACCCAGGCAACTTTATCTAATTTATGGTAAATACAAAAATTTTTTTTTTCTGCTTAGCTTTTACAAGTTTTATAATTATTTTGTCAAAGAAAATTGCTTTTCCTGATATTCGGGACGAATTGATTCCACGTGATTTTGTAAAGCACTATTCATTACTCGATGAAGTCTTGCTACTTCATGGTATATGTTGAAATCTTTCTCAACTTTTGCCCGTCCAGCTTTACCAAAAGCTGCTCTTAATTGATAGTCTTTTAGTAAGTCACCGATTCGCTCCGCTAGAACCTTGGAATCTCCAGGTGGAACTAAATAGCCATTAATACTATCTTCCACCAACTCGCTAATGCCTGCAATTTGAGTGGCTACCACCGGTACACCCGCTGCCATTCCCTCCATTAGCACCACTGGTATTCCTTCGGCAAAGCTCGACATTACGAATACATCAGTCTTTTGAAAATATTCTCTGACTTCAGCTTGAGATTTATAACCAACGAAGTCTACATTCTGGCTTAATCCCAACTTAAATGTCATTTGTTCTAACTCTTTTCGATCTGAACCATCACCAACTACAGTTAATACAATTTGAGGATGTTGCTTTTTCACAATAGCTAGACTTTCGAGCAAAATGGGCAATCCTTTGGCTGCTGCTAGTCTACCGACATAAAGTAACTTTGTACCCTGGTGCTGATGAGAAACTACATCGAATAAAGAGGGATCTACTCCGCAATGAATTATATGCATTTTATCCCACATTTCCATGGGTGCGAAAATCATTCCTTGGCTGCGAGCATAGTTACTAATACAACTGACAAACAACGCCCGCTTTATTTTTTCATCGAGTCGCCATTGATACGGCTTAAAAAAAATATAAGGTCCGTGTAAGGTAAAGCTGTAGCTGAAATCTCCCATTTTTGCAGCCAACATTGCTACGGTACCGCTAGCTTCAGCAATATGGTTATGTATATGCTCAATTTGCCTGCGTTTTATTTGATTAGCAACAATCCCAGCTTCCAAAAAGTAGAACAGCTGATAAAATGCACCTCGCAATCCAGGTTGGCTTGTAGACCATGCTAGCCTTATACTTTCTAGGTATTTACCAGGAAAAGTAAATAGTAAATTTAGATGCGCTAATGCTAAATTAATAATATTCGGAGGGAGAATATAGAAAGTGCGATCGCGCTCTATTTTTTGTTCTTGTCCAACAATATGTTCATCACCGGTGCGACGAATCGAGAATGTATGCACGTCAGCCCCCATGGAGCGTAAATTAGCAACCTCTCGTTGAATAAAAGTATCTGTAGCTCTAGGATATTCGCCAGTTAAGTAAGCAATACGCATAGTTTATTAATAGTGATTGGTGAGCACTTAGCACTTAACAGTTAACAGTTATCAGTTATCAGTTATCAGTCGTTCACCCCTAGGGTATGGATCGTCAGTTACCAGTTGTATTACCTGGGTTCTAGGTTCGGCACCATAACGCGGAAGGAACTGTTGACTGTTGACTGCTCACTGTTGACTGTTGACTGTTTTAATTTCTAATTCCTTATACTCTTCAATCTGTAATAGTTCCTCGTTACTGCAACTGCGTTGTAATGCTGTATCGAGGGAGTATTTGGGTTTCCAGTTTAAAATCTCTTTTGCACGGACATTTTTGAAGCGGAAGTGCTTAAATCTAGCATCTAGAATTACCGGATTTGCAATTCCAGGTAATTTTGCTTTTCCTTTGAGTATGACTTTATTGCACTTCCAGATTGTCCAAGCTATTGCACGCATAAGCGTCCAATTCACTGGAACCATTTTAGGTAAGGAATATTTGTATTTCTTTAATTTTTTAACATAAGCTTTTTGAGTTGGTAAGTTGTCATCAACAATATTGATAATTTGACCGATTGCTTGATTACGCTCCGCAGCCTGAACGATTGCGATCGCGCAATTTTCGACGTATACCAATGGCATTGTGGCATAACCACCAATTCGCAACCATAGATTTTTAGTTAATTTTCCACCGAGGAGAGAATTCCATAAGTTATCTCTCCCGTAGATTAATCCAGGACGAATAATTGTCACCCGAGCATTATGGGTTCGTTCAAACTTTTTTACTAATTCTTCTTGAATTAGCTTGGTTTGAGCATATTCATCCCGTTCTAAAGGGTTGCTTTCAATCAGTGATTCTTCTGTGATAGTAGTTCCTGATGGACTACGATAATAATCATACACTGAAAAGGTACTGATATTAACCAGCCGCATGATATTTGCTGCTTCCATGGCATCAAGTAAGTTTTGAGTGGCAGTTACAGTACCGGCGAACCGAGTTTTGAAATCTCCATTTTTAACGGCAGCTAAATGAATTACAGCATCTACATGGCTTAATGCATCAGAGATACCATTTTTATTGAGCAAATCAAGACGAATAAATTCAACCTTGGGATGATTATGCCAAGCTAAGGGTTTTTCATTCCTATGAGGACGAACAACGGCGCGTACTTCATGTCCATTTCGCAATGCTTGGGCGACAACATATTGTCCTAAAAATCCTGATGCTCCTGTAACTAGTAATTTCATATAGCTAAGTACTTAGAGTATTTGAAATCTGTTAACACATATCTTGCACCATTCTCAACAAGCACAAAGAAACCGGGTTTCTCGGAAATTAAACCATAATTCTGCGCGTTGAGTGATTTGCAAGAAACCCGGTTTCTCATCCAGGCGCAAGATATGAATTAAAACGTAAATGCATAAAAAAAGGGATCTAAATTATTGATAATTTGTATTGCTGCCAATAATTTTCCTAATTTCATAAAGAAAGGAACTATTTTCAATTGGCCGAAATCGTATTTTTGTACTCAACAATAGTAGATTGTCGTTTTAATAGCTTAAAAAGAAAAAACTTGATCTGACCGATTAATATAGGATACTTATCTAATACACCGCAAAATATGGCGTAAGAGATAGCATCTTTTGTCTTAAAGCCTTTATTTAGCGTCATTCGGTAAACTTTGAAAGCTAATAAAGCATAAACTATCAAAAGCAATAAAAGGCTCAATCCTTGAGTAGGCAGCAAAGCGCTCAGAGCCACTAAAGGCAGCAAAAAAGCCCAAAACCAAGACCTGAAGCTTTCTCTTACCCAATGTCGTTCGCGGCTAGAACCGTGGAGCCACATACCTTCTGCATAAGCATGACCGTTACGAATTTCGCGCTTCCACCATTGACTAAAGCGGAGGATTTTAGCATCATGGTATGTCATATCCGCATCCAAACGTAAAATACGACCCTTTTCTCGACGCAATCTGACACATAATTCTGGTTCTTCTCCGGCAATTAAAGTCGGGTTAAAACCTCCTACTTTTTTAAAGGCTGCTACTCGCATCATAGAATCACCACCACATGCTTTTGCTTCACCTACAGGAGTATTCCATTCCACGTCACAAAGCAAGTTGTAAACAGAGCTTCCGGGGAATTCTTCCCGGCGGCGGCCGCATACAACTACAACATCGGCATGTGCGATTAATTCGCTTTGGGCAATTGTCAACCATCCGGGAGCAACCAAACAGTCTCCATCTACAAACTGAACAAATTCGATATCCGGTTGTAACTCTAAAAGATAAGAAAAACCAGCATTTCTTGCCCGAGCGGCGGTAAATGGTATAGATAAATCTAAATCGACTACATGAACTCCAAGAGAACGAGCAATTTTGACGCTATCATCTGTGGAACCGGAATCAACATAAACTACAGTTGTTTGTTTTCCTACAACCGATAGTAAAGATTCTTTCAGACGATTACCTTCATTACGCCCGATAACTACAACCCCAATTGAATTCATCTTTTATAGCTCCCTAAATTAATTATTGTGCAAATTGTAAAGAAAATTTATCAATCAGAGTCAAAACTGTTAATTTTAAGTTTAAGTTTAAGTTCATTTTTTAGTTGTGATTAAAATACGAATGGTTTTGATGCATCATATAATTTTCTTCTATCTCTATATCTTCGTCTTCATTAATCGATTCTTTTTGGCTTAAAGTGAAAGTAGTAGTCAGAAATAGGACCCAATATATATTGCTTTGATAAATTAATAAACTTTCAGTAACATTATTCATTATCAAGAGTAATAAAAAAGTTAAAGGGAAAAAATCTTCTGGATTATGACTTGCATAAGCCCGCTTCAACGCACGAGCAAAAGTGACTAAATAAGTTATGATAAATAATGCTAAACCAATTAAACCAATATCAACAGCTAAATCGAGAAAACCATTATGACCGTGGGGTGGAATCCAGCCAGTTTTGATTGCTTGACCAGCTTCAAATGCATAAGGACTTTTAGGAGCAAAAAAAGCTCCACGTCCATAGCCAAAAAATGGTCTTTCCATTAATTTTGATATCATTACTCCCCAAACAGGAGTTCTTCCCGTTAAAGTCGCATCTCTTCCCAAGCCAGTTAAAAGCTCTACCCAATAAGTAACAAGAAAAACGCTCACACAGCCTAGAATTAATATTCCAACATCTATTAAAATTACGCTGATTTTGCCTTTCCAGCGAAAGTTTTTATAGAAAAAGACAATTGATATTAATAATATAGAAATAACTAATGAAGTTTTAGAAGTTGAAAGCAGTATCAAGAAAACTGAAAACATCATCCCAAAATACTTATATATTTTGAGGTTTTCTTTCGGTAGTGAAAAAAATGCTAAGCACATCAAAATCATCATGCCACCGAAATGATTTTTATGTCCGTATAATCCTTTTAATGCTCCTGCATGGACATCTGAGTGAACCGCGACTTCAGGTAATGCAACAACACAAAATAGACCTACTATAGCTCCGATAAGTAAAGTAAATGCAACTAATTCTACTTGTTCTTTTAAATTAAATCTTGCTGCAAAATATAAACTAAAGCATGTAGTCATCAAGATATCTCTTGATGTAAAGAATGTAAGCTCTGGAAATTGCGACCAAAAAAATGATAAATAAGCTATAGCTATTAAAACAAAAAGTAGTACGTTTTTACTTATTTTTATAATTGTATTTTGCCAGAGGATGAATATTAAAAATACTGATATTCCCCAAGTAGAAAATCTGAATAATGAAACAACACTTTGTGGAAGCACAAGACCTAAAGAATACATCCCGAATGCTCCAGTGAAGAAAGTTAAACCTAGGAATATAAAACTTTTTTCTAATAGTCTAATAATTTGACTGAATATTTGTTGAGTCATTGGTTATAATTATCCTTCGGATCTAAAATTATTGTTCTTTCTCCCTGAATATAAAGCGTTTTTTGTAAATTAACTCTCTCCTGTCAAGGAGAGAAGTTAAAAATAGCATTTCACTAATTAATTTTTCGGCGTTGGTAACAAGTTTTAGTTTTAATCTATATTTAGTCTCTTTCTGTACGAACCCACGCTTTTTGAGGTGCGACTATAAATTTAAAATAGACTGGAATTTTACCCAACACATACAGAGGAACAGCTAAAAGTTTATTCAGGGGAATTAACTTAATGGCAAATCTAGCCCAAGCTAAAAATAATCCTGCGAATAAACATAATCCCGCAGTCAGCGACAAGATAGCGGGTATCCAGAATCCTTGGAAGAGGGCAAATATTAGAGAAATAGTCATTAAACCCCACCAAGTCATTACAGTAAGAGTCAAAGGAGGTATGCATAAATCTAAAATACTGGGTAATAAATCAAACCTTTTTTGCAGTATAGCTTGTTTGAGTAATGTGGGAATATAAGTTTGGATAATTTGTAAATGTCCGTGTATCCAGCGGGTTTTTTGACTTTTTGCTGCTTGGGAAGATGATGGTAAATAAGCGGTGACTCTAGCTTGCGGATAAAAGATGGGTTTATATCCAGTCAAATTCAAATCTAGTCCTAATTTAATATCCTCTAACAAATTACCGCTAGCTATATTTACCGAACGAAGTACTGCAAAAGGAAAAGCCATACCCGTACCCAACAAAGGACTCGGTACTCCCAAGCGTTTTAACCCCAATGGACGAACGAAATTTCTGACAATGATAGAAAATTGCGAAACAAAGTCTTTAGAAGACTGGGAGTTATTTGGTTTTATCATCAGATAACTTCCTTGCACGGGGCGATTGGTGGCTATAGAACATTCTGTTAATTGTTCGATGGCTCCTTGTTCAACTTTGCAGTCAGCATCAATTATTATTACTACATCGGGTGGTTCTGCTTCCATATACTGCAAACCGTAATCTAAAGCATATCCTTTACCTTTATTGGTTGAA
>JBCBPQ010000257.1:0-10252 GCA_039820645.1 Cyanobacteria bacterium J06633_8
CATTGGATGAAGTCTTGTAAGTTTTCGTAGCGCAAGGGATTGGTTTTAAGTGTGAAATGTTGGTTTGTTCTAAAGTCATAAATCCACAGCTTTTTCGTCCAAGGGTCTGCACTGGCGGGTTTGCGGTCAAAGAATAGTACGTTTGCTTTGACACCTTGAGCATAGAAAATACCTGTAGGTAATCGGAGCAGAGTGTGAACATCGCATTCTTGAAGTAATTTTTTACGAATGGTTTCACCTGCACCACCTTCAAAGAGGACATTATCGGGGACGACTACCGCAGCCTTACCGTTGATAGCTAGTAGAGTTTTGACGTGTTGGAGAAAATTTAACTGTTTGTTAGAAGTGGTAGCCCAAAAGTCATCCCGTCTATAAACAATTTTTTCTTTTTCTGCTTTTCCGTCTTTATTAAAAACGGTGACGCTACTTTTTTTACCGAAGGGTGGGTTAGTTAGTACTAATTCAAAGCGTTCTCCGGGGTCAGCCATTAAGCTGTCTTTAGCTTCTACGGGACTTTCATCACCTGCAATTCCGTGTAAATACAGATTCATGGCACAAAGACGGACTACCCCATCAGCAACATCAAAGCCTTTGAAAGTTTGATTTTTTAGGAATTTATTTTGAGATTTATCTAGTTTCTGGGCTTGGGTAATGAAAGAATAAGCAACTAGAAAAAATCCACCCGTACCGCAAGCGGGGTCACAAATGCGCTGTCCGGGTTTGGGTTGCATAACTTCGACAATAGCTTTAATTAATGGTCTGGGGGTAAAATACTGTCCAGCACCACCTTTGACATCTTCGGCGTTCTTTTGCAGCAGCCCTTCGTAAATTTCGCCTTTTACGTCGATATCTAAGCCGATCCAAGTTTCCGAGTTGATGAGTTCTACGAGTCGTTTGAGTTTGGCTGGGTCTTGAATTTTGTTTTGAGATTTGCGGAAGATAACCCCTAAAAGTCCTTTTTGTTTTCCTAAATTTTCTAAGGTATGACGATAATGTATTTCTAATGCATCGCCATCTTTTGTGCGTAATGTTTGCCAATCATATGCTTTTGGAATGGTAGAAGGTTTACCTAAAGGTGGAGGAAGTTGGGCTTGTTCGTCCACCATTTTTAAGAAGATTAAATAAGTAAGTTGTTCTACATAGTCGCTGTAGCTAACGCCGTCATCACGAAGGACATTGCAGTAATTCCAGAGTTTTTGGACTATAGCAGAGGATTGATTAGACATATTAACAATTCACCTAAATTAAAATTAATAATCAGACATTGTTTTTACTGCATAATATTTTTGATATAAAATTTTGTATAAATTGCAAGTGCCATTAACTATTGATTTTAAATCTTCTAAATCAAAAAATAATATAATTTTTCTAGATTGAAGCCATATATTTCTTATAGCACCCCGAGCATCTTTTATATAATGTTTATCGCCTGTAATTCCGTTGCTGGAAATTATTATTCCTACTTTAGAATCAAGCTCATCCATTTTGGTTGAAAATATTCTTATTTCTTTTGCTCCAACTGGCTCATTCCAATTTTTGCATTCAACTATTAATAAATCAGAAAATTCAGCAAATAAAGTAGCAGGAATTTTATTTACTGTAAAAATAATATCTATTTCACTAGTTGCATTTCTTAGATTTCTCTTATAAAAGTCACAATAATCTAAACTCCCAAAAAGCATTTGAGTAAAATCTTCCAAAGAGCTACCTTTAGTTTTTGAATCTGAAGCGTCAATAATATTTTTCAACGCTTTTTTGAGTTCTTCTCTAATTTTATAAATACATTTTTCTACTACAAATTGAGGTTGTGTGAATAAATTGAAAGAATCAAATACTTGAGTTATCTTATCTTGGTTAAGTAAAATAAGTTCTTCAATTCTTAAGCTGTTAGTCTCTGGAGCAAAGACATTACAATCTTCCAAGCTATCATTTTGTACCCAGATAATATCTAAGTTAACTTTATCCCTCTCAATCAGTTCTTCATAGGTAAATGACCGAAAGAGTTTTGTTTCTCTACGTTCTTGAAGATTTTTTGTATTGAAACACTGAATAAAATCTTGCAAGTTTTTATAGTGCAGAGGATTTCTTTTGAGCGTGAAATTTTGGTTGGTTCTCAAGTCATAAACCCAGAGTTTTTTTGTCCAAGGTTCAGCGCTAGGGGGTTTGCGGTCAAAAAATAGCACATTTGCTTTGACACCTTGAGCAGAGAAAATACCAGTAGGCAATCGTAGCAGAGTGTGAACGTCACATTCTTGGAGTAATTTTTTACGAATAGTTTCACCTGCACCACCTTCAAACAGTACGTTATCAGGTATAACAACCGCAGCTTTACCGTTAATAGCTAAGAAAGTTTTAACGTGTTGGAGAAAGTTTAGTTGCTTGTTGGAAGTAGTAGCCCAAAAATCATCCCGTTTAGAAACATCATCTTTGAAAGTAGTGATGCGATTATGTTTACCGAAGGGTAGGTTTGATAATATTATGTCAAAACTTTCTCTAGAGTCTGCTGTTAAACTATCTGTTACTTCTACCGAGCTTTCATCACCTGTAATTCCATGTAGGTAAAGATTCATGTAGCATAATCGCGCTACCCCATCAGCGATATCAAAGCCTTTGAAGGAGTTGTTTTTAATCAAGTCTTTTTGCTCTCGATTCGACTCATAGTTATTTTTGATGAAGTTGTTTGCAGCGACAAGAAAACCACCAGTTCCACAAGCTGGATCGCAAATGCTTTGTCCGGGCTGAGGTTTTATTGCTTCGGTAATAGCTGTGATTAAAGGTCTGGGGGTAAAATACTGTCCAGCACCACCTTTGATATCTTCAGCGTTCTTTTGCAACAATCCTTCGTATATTTCGCCTTTAGTATCAAATTCAATCCAGGTTTCACTATCGATAAGTTGTATTAGTCGTTTGAGTGTGACAGGATGTTGTATTTTACTTTGAGATTTGCGGAAGATAACGCTAAGTCCTTTTTGTTTACCCAAATTTTCTAAAGTATGCCGATAATGTATTTCTAATGCATCACCATCTTTTGTGCGTAATGTCTGCCAATCATATTCTTTTGGAATGGTAGAAGGTTTACCCAAAGGTGGCGGAAGTTGGGCTTGTTCGTCCGCTATTTTAAGGAAGATTAAATAGGTAAGTTGTTCTACATAATCGCTGTAGCTAACGTCGTCATCACGAAGAACATTGCAGTAATTCCAAAGTTTTTGAACCATAGCAGAAGATTGGTTAGACATTAGTTTTTAATTTATCTTTAATAGTATTTTTTATTTGTTATTGCATTTATTAAGTGGAGCGATCGCCAAGTCTATCACCGAGGATACAATTAACTAAGAGTCATTGAATAACTCCAGTTGTATGGCAGTGGTGTTTTGTTGCTGGGGTTGTTTCGTTTCTGTTTTAGGTTGGCTCTTTACTGTGTATGAAACTCTGGAGAAATAAACTTTAATCCTTCTGGCTCGTATCGATTTTCTCTTACATTTTGAGAACGCAGAAAAGGAATACCATCTTCTATGTATTCGCCCTTCATTGAACCTACATGACCAACAGTTACACGCTCGCTTGCTTGTTCAAAAGTTCCCCAACACCACCCATCAGGTAACTCAGGTAAATCAGATGTATCCGGTGCTACTGGTTCTTTATACTTTGATTTCCAACGGTCATCTTTGGGGGTTTTCCCATTGGCTTTCATCTTCGCTAATTGTTCCGCTTCCCACTTTTTCCGTCGCTGCTTGAGGATACGTTCAAGTAATACTGAAGCGGGTTCTAATTCGCTTTTATTTGCTTCACGCCATTCTTTGGTTAAGTTTCCTTCGACTGCGGCTTTTAGAACAGCTTGACGGTAGCGTTTTAATTTGGCTTTTAGTTTTTTGAGTAATTCTACCCCTGCATCAAGTTGTGTGAATAGTTCTTCGATTTTGGTGACGATGCGATGTTGTTCAGGAAGTGGGGCAACTAAAATTTTAAAAGGTTTAAAATTTCTAGATGATATTCCTTTGACAGTAGTACCTGTACCTTTTCCTCTTAATTTTCCTTGAAATTCTTCACTAGCAATTTGATAAAGTAAAAACCTTGGTAAAAGTACTGTTCCATTAGGTCTTAAAATTATCATCCTCTGAGCTAAGGAAAATTTAAGTGCAGGAGCTAAAGCAACTTCTCCTAATGGTGCTTCAGTTGTAAATAATACGTCTCCTTTTTGAGGAAGACCTCTGGTCATATACTGCTGATAAGTTTCTTCAGAAACAAATGCTAAACCTTGCCATATTATCTTTCTACTTTTAATATTTGACGAACGTAAATGAGGTATTCCGTCTTCACTAAAAGGTGGTGTTCTTCCTCTATAATCTATGATTTGAATTATTTCATTTACTGTTGACCAAACCCAACCTTCAGGCAACTCATACAAATCATCTCCCATTACACAGCTAAAACCTCTTACAACGTACCCAAAATATCAGAAATTAATGTCATAGCGAACGAAGCAAAGCAGAATAAAGCAATCACAACCAATTTAAATATTTTGCGATCGCGCTCCTCCACCTCATCCCATCCGCTATGACAATAAACACAATCAAAAATTATAAATCAAGCCGCTAACACTTGATTCAATTCATCCAAAATTGCCATCAAATCGTTACCAAATAACTGATAACCTTGATATGCTTCCTGTGGCATTTCTTGTAAATCTTCTGCTTCAATCCTCACACTCGTAGCAATATACTCCTTTATCTTCTCTAACCAAGCCACCTGCTGTGAAGTAAACTGCTTTTGTGCTATCCACTGCTGAAACTTAACTTCGATTGTGGCTGCATAAGGTTCTAAAGTGTCCGTTTCGCCAATAGCAAAGCGTACCAGAGAAATGATATCCGTTAACAGCTTTTGCGCTCCTGCACCTCTAACTTTATCAGCTTCTAATTGCTCGTAAGCTTGCCATAATTTCTCTGGGGTAATGTTACGAGGTGGACGCTCCAATGCTTGGGCTAACTGCTGAATTTGCTCGTAGGTTAACTCTCGCTGTCCGTAGGGTTGATTGTAAAAGATTTGCAGCGCTGTTACTTCATCTTTATTTGCTTCAATAAACTCCCGGAAAGTGTCAACTATTCCCCTCGCTTTATCTCTAGCGCTGGTATCAAACCCGGCTTGTAAAACTTTATCCTGGCTGACTATATCAATAATTTGGTCGTTGTCTTTCTTGCTTTCATAAATTTCGTTAAGCAACTGACGAAATTGAGGATTATCAAAGGGTTCGCAAGCTTGGTTAATCAACTCTTCTGCTGCTGATTCCTGCTGCTCTTCGGTGGGATTTTCGGTTTTAAATGTTTCCTGTGCTTTAGCTATTTGGTTGTCTAAATTTAAAGCAGCGAGTATATCTTTAGTAATTTGCGGAATAGATTTACCCCCAGCAGAGGATTCTAATTGAGTGCGATCGCTTTGGGTTAATTTCTTATCTAACCGCGCTAATCTTCCCGCTAATGACATCAAGGTGTCTTCATGCCGTTGATCTAAAGCTACTGCTTGCAATAATTTATCAAAAGCAACGCTGCGTTTACGCTCCAAAGGGCGAGAATCTGTTTTATCTGCTTCGCATACTCCAACTGCGTCAATAATAATAAACTGTTCCTTGACTCCCGCATCGGGAGTCACCGCTTGAAAATCTGTATCGTTAATTGTGCGGGTTCCCCTTCCCTTCATTTGCTCAAAATAAGTCCGCGATTTCACACTCCGCATAAACAGGAGACATTCGAGGGGTTTAATATCCGTCCCCGTAGAAATCATATCTACAGTTACCGCAATCCGGGGATTATAGGAATTACGAAAACTCGCAATTAAATCTTCAGTTTTTTCACCTGTAGTGCGATAGGTAATCTTTTTACAAAACTCGTTTCCTTTTCCAAATTCCTCCCGCACAATTCGCACAATATCTTCAGCGTGGGAATCATCTTTAGCAAAAATCAAAGTTTTAGGAACTTCCCTTCTACCGGGAAATATTTCGGTAAATAACTTATCTCGAAATGTTTTAATTAACGTGCGAATTTGGTCAATAGCCACAACCGAGCGGTCTAATTGACTACTAGCATAGGTTAAATCATTATCTAGCTCTTGCCAGCGTACCGCACGGGTTTTACGATTGCGTCTATCGACATGATAACCTGCTTCAACAGTGCTACCTGACTCAGTAATTTGCGTGCGAATGCGGTAAACTTCATACCCCACATTTACCCCATCTGCTACCGCATCTTCGTGGCGATATTCCATCACCAAATTCTGATTGAAAAAGCCAAAAGTTTGCAGCGAAGGTGTTGCCGTTAAACCTACCAAAAAAGCGTCAAAATATTCCAATACCTGCCGCCAAACATTATAAATAGAGCGGTGACATTCATCGGTAATAATAAAATCAAAAGTTTCAATCGGTATCCTCGAACTATAAACAACTTCCTTCGGTTGCTGGTTTTCCTCGTCTCTATCAAACAGCGATTCTTCTTCCTCTGCTACATCAAATTCCGCTTCTCCCCGTAACATTGAGTAAACCCGCTGAATCGTGGTGATACAAACTTTACTCACCGGGTCAAAAGTATTGGAAGTCAATAACTGCACGTTGTAAAGTTCGGTAAACTTACGCCCATCATCGGGAGTTACATACTGCTGAAACTCCTTCTGGGTTTGCTCTCCCAGATTTTTTCTATCCACCAAAAATAAAACTCGTCGCGCTTTGGCTAATTTAATTAACCAATAAATAAAACTGACCGCAGTATAAGTTTTACCAACTCCTGTCGCCATTTGAATCAAAGCTCTAGGACGGTTTCCTGCGAAAGAATTAAATAAACCCTCGATTGCATCTTTCTGACAATCTCGTAAATCTTCTGTGGTAACTGTAGGTAACTGCTGTAACCTATCCCGAAGCGTATTGGATTCCTCCAACCACTCCTGCAAAGTTTCTGGTTTGTGGAAAGCGAATACCCGACGGGAACGGTAATTAGATTCGCGGGAGTCACGAAAAAAAGTTTCTGTACCCGTGCTTTCGTAAGCAAAAGGTAGAGGTTTGCGGTGACATTTGAGATTACTTGGTAAATTAAAAGTATATTTATCCGATTGAATTTCTACCCCACTTAGAGTATTACCTTCAGCTTTAGCTTCAATAACACCAGCAGCTTTGCGGTTGATGAAGAGCAAATAATCCGCAAAACCCGATTTTAGAGGGTATTCTCGGACTGCAATACCAATACCAGCCCCTAGATTAACATCCTTATGGTCTTGGATAATCCATCCAGCAGCAGCAAGTAATTTATCAATTTTTATCCGTGCTTTCTCTTCTGGCTTCATAGTATAACATTTTATACTTACCCTGTATTTTGCCAGTTTAATCGCTAACAGGTTATTAAGCACGTCTAATTGTAAGCAATATTAGAATACACGAGTCAGCCACTCACGAAAAAATCTTGGGACGTTTATTGGGTTTCTTCAATTGCACCTAATGCTTTGAGAGTTGATTTTTCGGTGTCAGTTAAGCCTTTAACGCCAGTGATGTTCATGCGTTCGTAAGGGCGATCGCCTTTCAGAGTTCTTAAACATTCGCCGGTTTTGATGTCCCAAATTTTGATAGTTTCATCTAAGCTACCACTAACCAAAATAGAATCATCTCTCGCTATCACTATTGACCATACTGTATTAGTATGACCTTCCAAACTTTTTATCTGCTTGCCAGTGAACATATCCCATATCTTGATACTCATGTCACTGGCAGCGCTGGCTAATATCTTGCAATCAGAACTAATAGCAACGGAATGTAATCTACTATTATGTCCTTGAAAAGCTTTAATAAATTTTTTACTACGAATATCCCATAATTTTATTAATTGGTCATCACTAATTGTTACTAAAGTTTTACCATCAGAACTGAAGACCACAAAGTTAACACTGCCGCTAAAGTCTTCAAAAGTTGTAAGACATTTTTCACTATGAATATCGTATAAATGCACTTTTGCATCACGACCACCACTGGCAACAATTCTATTATCGGGGCTGAAATTTACTGACCATATTTTATCAGTATGTCCATAAAAAGTTTTCTCACATTCTCCCGTGTCAATATTCCAAATCTTTACTGTTTGGTCATCGCTACCACTAGCAATTGTATTACCATCAGGACTTACAGCAACTGAATAAACTTTACTCTCATGTCCAAGGAAATTTTTGATGCACTTTTGGGTTTCTATATCCCAAAGCTTTAGTGTTTTATCTGCACTCCCGCTAATAATACTTTTTCCATCAGGAGTAACAGCCACAGACCAAACTACATCACTATGCAACTGCAAGATTTTTAAACATTCCCCAGTATGTATATTCCATATTTTCACTTTTTTGTCATCACCACCACTTATTAAAGTTTCACCGTTGGGATTGATGGCGACTGAATACACTGGACTGATATAACCTTGTAAAATCTTTAAACATTCTCCAGTATAAATGTCCCATAATTTGATAGTTTGGTCGTGACTTGCACTAATTAAAGTATTACTATCAGGACTGATAGCCAGTGAATTTATAGCGCTTGTATGCTCTTGTAATGTTTGAAAACATTCACCTGAATCGGTATACCATAGCTTGATTGTTTTATCGCTACTACTGCTTGCTATAGTTTTACAATCGGGACTAATAGTTAATGAATGTACACCACCAGTATGATCGTGAAGTGTTTGAAAGCATTTACCAGTATCTATATCCCATAACTTAATTTTTTGATCGCGACTGCAACTAGCAATTATTTTCTTATCAGAACTAATATCTACTTTCCATATATGATGGGTATGCCCATACAAAGTTTGCAAGCATTTCCCGGTATTGAGATTCCAGAGCTTTAGTGTTCTATCATCACTTGCACTTATGAACTGGTTCCCATCAGAACACATAGCAATTGAGGTAACTGTCCGAGTATGTTCTTTTAAAGTTTTCAAACATTCTCCATTACTGATATCCCATATCTTTATCGTATTATCGTTACTTCCACTGATAATTTTCGTATTATTTTGAGATATCCCTACTGAATAAATCCGACCAATATGACCTTGCAGTATTTTAAGACATTTTCCAGTACGAACGTCCCATATTTTGATTAGTCCGTCATCACCACCAGAAACTAAATTTATTCCATCCTTGGTAAATGTTAGGCTTCTAACCCAATCCACATGACCATGACAAGACACAATTTGTTGTTGATTAGAAAACTGCCATATATGAATACTTCCGCTAACCTCTCCTGTCGCAAACAAATTTCCATCTGGACTAAATGCTACTGACAATGTACGACCTAGAACTTTATTAAAATCGGAATTACTTAGATTTGCTTGTGTAAAATTGACATTTCGTAAACCTGCACCAGTAAAATCAGCATTATTAATTATCACAGCACTTAAATCTCTCCCTTCCAATGCACCCTTATCAATCTTAACCGCCAAAGTAGTTGCATTCCCTCCAACATAACCAACTTCACCCTCACTTCTTCCCCGCGTCATCTCAATCACTTTAATCAGCGCTTCATTATCCCCCACCATCCCCAACATCAAATCCAACAATGCTTTCGTCAGTAGTGATCGCCCAAAAGTTTCTTTCAGTTTCTCCAAAGATTCTGTAATAAATCCCTTTAATGGAGGAATCGCAATAGAATTTCCCGAATTATCTAATTGCCGCTCAAAATAACCAGACCAAGTATAATCAACTGGTACAGCAGCGACATCCAAACAAGATTGGGCTTGTGCTAATTCAGTAAAATCATCAGCCAAAGCCCCCAACTCAGCCGCGAACTTATACGCAACAAAAAACTCTAACAGCGAACGATGTGCTGGAGTATAATCACCATCAGCATTACGAATCAGCATTGTTTGACCCATCATATCGTAGTGCCAATGATCCAAGTCATTTTGCTCTTGCACCATAGAACCAAATAAGCGGCGAATGCGATCGGGAAACAACTTATAGTTAATACTCATTTGGTCGGTTGAAAGCATCTCCCAAGATAATTCGCACAGGAAATACAATTTATCTGCGAGGGAAGTAAAAGTACGTTCTGCTTTAATATCCCTTTCCATCTTCCGTCGTACTGCGTACAAATAAACCCGCGACATATCTACAGGTTTACCCACTTCAATATCTGGTAGTGCTTCCATGATTAAATCGGTCATCACCGGACGACGGGCTAAGTCTAGTAGCTGCGGATTACCCATCACTTGCTCAACTGTTTCAGTTTCTGCTTGATGTA
>JBCBPQ010000258.1:0-10226 GCA_039820645.1 Cyanobacteria bacterium J06633_8
CAGTATAGTTTTGATGAAACTTATTTAGCTTTTGGAAAATTACTGAATTATGTAAAGTCAATTTATGAATTTTTTTGTTAACTTTTAACTTTTAACTGTTAACTGTTCACTGTTAACTGTTCACTGTTAACTGTTCACTGTTAACTGTTCACTGTTCACTGTTAACTGTCTTAAGGGATAATACCCGAAACTGCTAAATATACTTAAAAATTAAGAAAAAAATTCATAAATTGACTTTACATAATTCAGTAATTTTCCAAAAGCTAAATAAGTTTCATCAAAACTATACTGGTGCTAATTAGTATAAATATTAATATGGCACCAGAAAATACTGCTTTGAAAAGCTCTGAAACACAGGCTAGAACGCGCTTGCTTCTGGCTTTATGGGATTTGGGAGGCATCAAGCAAGAAGTCAAAAAAGGCGAATTATCAAAAAGAATTGTATCTAAAGGTAAGAAAGTTGCTGATTATCAAAACGTTTTTGAAGAATTAGAAAACGAGCAAGCTATTTCAAAGTCTAAAAAAGGCTATTCTTTAGAATTACCTAAAGGTTTAGAGGTATTAGAAGAAAATTTAAAAAGTGATGATTTCGCATTTGAAGGAACAACCGTGGGAACTTGGGCTGCGAATGCTTTGCTCAAGTGGATTCACGAAATGAATTGTGGATTAACAAATACATCTAACAAGAATTGCGCTACAGTTTCAGAAAATATCGTTAGCGAAACCGATTCAAAAGACAATATTGCATCTTACGAAGAATTTAAAAAAGTAGCTTTGCAAGTTTACGAACAACTCAACAGCGATTACAACTTAGATAACTTAGTACCAATTTATCGTATTAGAAGAAAAATTTGCGTTAAGCGAAGCTCTACCGAAGGTAATCGCCTTTCTCGGAAGCAGTTTAATGAGTGGCTTTTAGAAATGCAAGCGGATGATATTTTTCAACTTGAAGGTGGCAGTGTAGAAGACAGCGCTCCCGACAAAATAGAAGATTCTATTACTACGGAATTAGATGGATTGCGTTGCTATGCTTCCAAATTAAAAAGTTAAAATTTAAGTTAAATAAAATCAAATCAAATATTTATCTTCACTGCTAACTTCACTTATTAAGTATAAAAAATATGATTGCTAAAGCATCTCCGATTGACGAACTAATTCAAAATAAAAATCCCTTTGCAGGACATATTGTTGTTCGCTCATCACAAGTATGGGGAAAAAGTTTTCCTGACGTACCTTCCATCAATGCCCATGCTTCCGATACTGTTTTTGATGCAGTAAAGAAAGTGAGTAAAGGAGAGCGCGAAACTGTAGGTATTACGATTACTGCTGAAAAAGGATTAGGCAAGAGCCATATAATTAGTAGAATTCGGCATCGTTTGCAGACAGAAGATAATGCTTTTTTTATCTATATGGGTAAGTATGATAATCTTAACCAAATTAAATACGAATTTCTACAAACAGTTGCTTCTAGTTTGAGAGCACATGGTAGCAAAAACGTGATGCAGTGGCAAGAAATTGCAGCGGCTTTAATTAATGAAGTTAAAGAATGGAACTACACACCGCAACAATACATTAACCGTATTTATCCTCAATGGTTGAAAACGTATTCAAATAATTTTATTGATAAATTAACTGAATTTGTGCTGCAAAAGAAGCCTGAAATTATTAATCCTTATTTAGTCAAAGCTATTTTATGGACGCTATCTTCTGTTCATAGTAACTATGCAATTTATTGGCTATCTGGATTGGAATTAACTCAGCAACAAGCTGAAGTAATGGGATTACCTCATTCTGAAAAAGAAGATAAGGAAGCAGAAGGATTAAAAAATGTTCGTCAAATTCTAGATATTATCAGTGATTATAAAGTTCCAGTCATTTGCTTTGATGAATTAGATAATACAGAAGTTAATGAATATGGTTTTGTGTTAGCGCAGGTAGTTGCGAGTTTAGTAAAAGACTTATATAACAGCTTGAAACGTGGTGTCTTTCTCTTAGCAATGTATCCTGCAACTTGGAAGGAGCAAATTAGGGTTTTACCACAAGCTGAAGCTGTTGTAGATAGATTACTCAGCGAGCAATTAGATAGACAACCTTTGAAATTAAATAATCTCAATTCCGATGATATTGTAGCGGTTGTAAGTCAATGGCTGGGAGTTTTCTATCAGGAAAATAAAGTTACTCCACCACATCCAGTTTATCCATTTAATGAAACTAAGCTGAGGCAATTTGGTAAAAGTAAACCAACTATTAGGGCTATTTTAAAATGGTGTGCAGAAAACTTTGGTAATTCACCAACCATTACGAATCCAGTAGAAGAATATTATCAAAACGAGTTAGCAAATCTTGAAGCTTCTATAGATGAGTTAATGGAAGATGAAGATGCAATTTCCAAAGCACTCAGATTCGCATTCTCAAGTTTAGTTGGCGAACAATTAGAAGGAATAAAGATTGAAGCAATTCAAGAGATTCAAGTAAAGCGTGGAGAGAAAGAATATATTGATTTCAAAATTATTGGTAACGATAGCAAAGTCAAAATTGGTGTTGATGTTATTCAGCAATCTGGTGGAAAGTATGTAGGAGCGGCTTTAAAAAGACTAATTAATTATAAAAAATTTGATATTACTCGTGGTTGTTTAGTTCGCTCAAAGAAGATTGCTTATGGAACCCTAGCAAATCAACATTTAGAAAAACTTTTGCTTCACCAAGGTGGAGAGTGGGTAATGCTACAAAGCCAAGATATTAAACCTCTTTTGGCTATTTGGTTTGTATATAACTGCGAAGGTTACGAATTAACTAAAGAAGAAATATTTGATTTTATCAAGCAGGAACAAATTGCAATTAATAATCCCTTAGTTCGAGAAATACTCAGCGAGCCATCAGGAGAGCTACCTGAAGATTTAACTGATGATGATTTACCAATTAGTATTCCTCAAAGTGTTGATAGCAGCGCTGATGATATCGACTTAAATCTATCTTTGGTTCATTAAATATGACTTCGCTGCTTCCAATATCAACAGCTTTGTGTCTACCTACTGCCGATATTGCAGCTTTAATTCAAGGAAGAATTATTGCTGCTATGCCTAAAATGTTTATTCGCCCTGGGCAGAAATTTGCTCTTTATCCAGTAGATTCTTTAGCTATTCCAATTCCGATAGATAAATATTATTGCTCAAACTTTTTATCTGTTGCTCAAAATATTGGTACAAATCCGAAAATTCAAGCTTATGCTCAATGCGAGTTCAGTCAAATTATTGATGAAAGCCAATGTTTAGAAAAATTATCCCAACTGACGATATGGAGGCAAGAAGCATTAGACAAAATATTATATAAACAACAAAATATTTTTTTAACTTATTTACGTGTTTATAAATTATCTCAGCTTTATGAATTATCCCTGAAAATAGAATCTAATAAGTTAGGAAAATTCATTGGCTTACCTAATTCTCTAACTGTTTCCAATTCCAACCCAGTATTAACCGATAACATATTCGCTACTCGCAAACGTCAATTAGAAAAACTCGAACCACCACCGCATCCAGAATTAGAAGAATTATTGTGTTTTTTATCACCTTTAACTATAAAAAATCCAGCAGCAACACAATTTAAAGAAGATATTCATCTATTTTTAGGTTGGAGCAATCACAAACAAGCAAAAAAATTAGATTCAGATTTAATTTGGATTAAAAAAATTGCTGAAGTGGGAAATTCTAGCGATGGAAATGAATTCGAGAGACTAACACGCAAAAGTTTTATTAAACTCGGATTTTCCTGTTCTAATACCAATTCTAATGCCAATTTAAACCCAGAAAAACTTGGAGGTGCTGGAGGACTTGATTTTTATTGCGAATATCCTTATCCTGTTGTGGGGGAATGCAAAGCTACCAAAACTGAAAAAGTTCCCGATGGTGTAGCAGCACAATTAATCAAACTTGGATATAAGCATCTTCAAGAAGATTTCAACTCTTGCGTCAAAATTATTCTAGGTGCTGGTGAACTTACCAAACATGCAATTTTAACTGCACAAAATAATCATATGAACGTAATTACCCCAGAAACTCTAGAAAAACTTGTTGAATTACAGTCTCACTATGAAGGTTGTGTCAATCTATTAGAATTAAAGCAATGTTTGCAACAGGAACCCTTTGGTTTAGCAGACGATAAAGTTAATAGTTATATCAGCAAAATCAAACAAGATATAAAATTGCGATCGCACTTAGTTGAGTTAGTAAAATACTACCTGCAAAATTCTAATCTAGATTCTACAGGTGTGGAAGCTTTGCATGGTGCTTACTTCGGTTCTCAACCACCCAGACAACTAAATATCAAGGAAATGCACGAAATTTTAATTGAACTTTCTTCATCTTTAACAGGTTATTTAGGAAGAACTAAAGGTGCTGATTGGAAAAGCGATAAATTCTATTTTCTCCGCGATTTAGCCACTTAGTTACTATTAAGTAGCTTGGGTTAGACAGAAAAACAATTTGTGATGAATCACGATAATTTATATATCTTTTCGTAACCCAACCTACAATCTACAATCTTACGCAAGCCCCCCTTTAGAAAGGGGGGTTGGGGGGATCTAAAAATTTGTGGTTGTATTGATAGCTTCCCAAACATCCTCTAAGAACTAATGTATTTGCTTTGATGCCAACATGCAAATTTATAATTTGTAATTCCATAGGAAACGGCTGCAATTAAAGATGATGCTTGAGTAAGAGTATTCGCCATTCCATCTAACATTTTGTCATCTTCTACAAAGCTGAACATAATTATTGCACCAAATATTGCACCAAATGCAGCACCGATAAAGGTAAATACAAATTTATTTAAAGTTCTGTTACATGAACATAAAAATGAACTTTCAGCAAGACTAAGTAACAATAATGGATTAATGAATGCAGAGGTTAAGCCGACAATAAAACTTAAAGGAACAAAAAATATTAAACCTACTAATCCACTAGTAGAAATGCTAACTATTATTGATATTAATAAATTTAGTAAAATACCATACACTATACTTTGCCATATTGCATTCAATAGCATGTCAAGGTGTTTACGCATATTTATGATTATCTACAAAGAATATTGAGATATTGTTTACACCGATAACTACTAATAAATATAGTAAACTTGGTTAATTATTTTACCATCCATTCAGACAGTAAAAAAATTGGCTTTGTCAAGTAAAAACACCAAAATTGCTAGAAGCATTATTTGAAAGCAATAATATTTTAACCTGGCAAAAACTAAATGCTGCCATCCCATGACAATGATTGAATTGGCTTAGAAGATGCATGTTGACTTTGACAGGATTTTAATGATTTTGATTGATACTTTTATTGTGTAGCGCGTTATCACATATCTTGCACCTGACTCAATTTCGCCCAAATAAACCCGGTTTCTATTGGTGAAAGCATAAATATATCGTTGTGAAATTATAAAGAAACCGGGTTTATCGCACTGGTGCAAGATGTGAATTATGGTGCGTTAGATGATGTATTAAATTTTTCTCTTTACATATATATAGTCGTGCATCTAACACACCCTACAAAAGAGTTTTGCAAGAATTTCAAAATTACTGAGTAATTAAAAAATCCGAAAAATCACAAAAAATATGGTGCGTTACGCCATCGCTAACAACACCTGAAAATTTAATTTTTATTTTATTTTTTACTTGAAAGATTTAAAAACAGTTAATTGTTAACTATTAACTCCGAGCTTTATTGCTTCTAAGCTACTCCAGGCTGCTTCTGCTGCTTCTAAATCATAAGGAAATGGTCTTCCTCTGGTAACGTAATCGAGTTTTTGGGCTTCTCTATGACGCAATAAGGCATTTACCACTACGCAGGGTTCTGAATTAACGTTAATTGCTCCGTGTAGAACTCCTGGTGGAATTGTTACTACTGCTGGGTATTCGTCGCTTAATGGAATATATTGATATTGCTTGTTAATTAAAGTAACTAGAACAAATCTACCTTTGACTACTAATAACTGATCGGTCTGTGATTTATGTACAAATAAATCTTCTATCGTATTGCCTGGAATCTTTACCAACACTGTTTCGTCGCTGGTTTGAGGAGTAAAGAAGTTTGTCATTCCTCCTTTTATTGACTCCAAATACTGGATTTTTATATCCCTGATATTACTCATAATACTGCTGCTAAAAAAGCATCCTAAATTGAATAGTTAGTTCAATTTAAGATGCTCTCAAATAAAAAAATGTTGCTAATGCAACAAAAAATACCAAAATATGGTATGAGTTATAGCTTTTTAGCCAATTTATTTACCAATAGAGAATTTTAAACTGCTGGGTTGTCCAAAATTACCTTCAATTACTACACCGCGTCCATTCGCATAAAGATGGCGTAATATGATGTAAATTGACTCTATTTGCTCGGATGCATCTGCTTTATTGGCTATTTCTTCTAAAGAAATTGGATTTTCTTCTGCCTGCAGTACGGATACTATCTGCTGCTGCAATTCCAAAATAGCTGCTGCTGCTTTTTTACCTGCTTCTACACCCGGTTGATGATAAGCATTAACATTCACCAAACTAGCGTAGAACCCTACAGCACGTTCGTATAAAGCAATTAATGCACCAACGGTTTTCGGATTTACTTGGGGTATGGTAACAGTAACCGAATCTCGTTCGTTTTCGTAAAGAGCTTTTCTAGTACCTTGAAGAAATCCAGATAGATAATCACCAGATGTAATTCCCGGTTCAATTTCTAGAGAAGAACCTTTTCTATCTTCTAAAACTTCAATAAATGTAAGGAAAAAGTTCGCTACCCCATCGCGCAACTGTTGGACGTATGCATGTTGGTCAGTTGAGCCTTTATTACCGTAAACAGCAATACCTTGGTGAACAGTGTTACCATCCAAATCTTTTTCCTTACCCAAGGATTCCATTACCAACTGTTGCAGATAGCGGCTGAATAAAAGTAGGCTGTCTTTATAAGGAAGCACAACCATATCCTTTTCGCCCTTACCATTGCCAGCATAGTACCAAGCTAAAGCTAGAAGTGCAGCCGGATTATTCTCAATATCCGAAACGCGAGTTGCATCATCCATCTCCTTCGCGCCCTCTAGCATTTGACGAATGTCAATCCCTTGCAATGCTGCTGGTATCAGCCCTACTGCCGACATCTCGGAAGTACGACCACCTACCCAATCGTACATAGCAAAATGTGCTAACCAACCTTCTGATTCGCCAATGTTGCTCAACTTACTACCAGGCATAGTAATAGCAATCGCATATTGTGCAAAATCCAAGTTTTGCCCAGCATACGCTTTCTTAACTTCCATCATTCCATTACGAGGTTCTGGTGTTCCTCCTGATTTGGAAATTACCAATACCAAAGTACTAGAAAGACGGTTTCGTACAGCTGTTAGAACGCGGTCGATACCTGCAGGATCGCTATTATCAATAAAATGAATTGCCAGAGGTGGATAATCTGTAGCTAAAGCTTGAGCTACAAATTGCGGCCCTAGTGCAGAACCACCAATCCCAATCGAGATAATATCGGTGAAGCGAGGAGCTTTGGGAGGATGAATCGCACCAGTGTGGATTTTCTCGGCAAATACTTCTATTTTCTCAATATTACTGACTATTTCTTGCGTCAACTCCGGCGTAGGAGCCAAATCGGGATTTCGCAGCCAATAATGTCCAACCATTCGGTTTTCATCTGGATTTGCGATCGCGCCTTTTTCTAATTCCGCCATATCCGCGAAAGCCTTATCAAATGAAGGCTGCAATGACTTGACGAAGTCATCATCAAAGCCCATCCGGCTAACGTCTAGGTAAAAACCCAGTCCTTCATGGAAATATAGCCATTTCTGGTATCGTTGCCAAAGTGCCGTAGCATCCATAAGGGAAATCTCAAGTCACGTTATTGTCACAAACAAGTTTAAGCTAAGGTTCGAGCAATGCCTTGTCAACTTATACAGTTTTAACTGTTGACATAACTGCTCTCCTTAAACATCTAGCATAGGTATGACTCACAGAAATTTCACAATTTCGCCTTTTACTTCGATACCAAGTAAATAATTATCCAAGGTAAAGGGGTGAAAGATGCCCGAAGCATCAATGTTCAGGAGTTGTTAGTGGTTAGTTGTTAGTGGTTAGTTGTTAGTTGTTAGGAGTAGCAAGTTAGGGAGAGTACTTTCTCTCAACGATAATTTTCTCTGCTGACTTACGGCTCTTGGAAGTGCCTAAGTCAATAAATCCCAGAGTTACTGAGAATCCTTATTTTCTTCTATAGCCTTTTTGATCGTCGAGTTACAACGTAGAGTATAGACTGTCTGCCAAGTTTTTTTAGTTCATTTTTACTCAATTACTCGATTAATCGATGAATTTTATTTCCCAAATTTTCCATGATGCTTGTCTTGGGATAAGAGATTGATAACTAATAAAAATATTAAGAAAAATTAATATTTGCCGTTCTTCATTTTTCAGTTTTCCCATTTAATAAATCATAGTTAACAGTTATACCGTCAATTTTGATGGATACAGGTAATATGTTGATGAATTTACTGATGAAAGTCTAGCCTTAACATCACAAAGCAAGGGGAGTCACAATTTCTCTGTAAGCCGAAACAGTTGATTTCTATGTACGGAGTAAAAGTGAGAACTCTTATATTGCATTAAATATCGTGTATTTTGGCAAAGCCATCACCATTAACTTGAAGAAGTTAGGAAAATTGCGTAATAAAAAATATTTGCTTATTACACGACATAAATGTAAGTTCCAATCTTGTATAAAACATCAGCCTTAAGGTAGTATCCCTGAATAACAAAGTGTAGTGAAAGAAATAGTTAATGGAGAATTTTCTTAAATGTGGAAGTCATTGTATAAGCGTCCTTGGTTACTAACTTTAGTATTATGTTTGATTCCTACCGCAGTTTTTGCTGCTGATGAAGCTGCTGGAGAACCTTTGATAAACCAGCTTGATGCTGCTTTTTCTGGGTTTGTGAAAGGAATATTTGATGTTCTATTTTTCAGTATCGGTGGTTTTCCTCTCATTGTTTTATGGTTAATTTTTGGAGCTATTTTCTTTACCATCCGCATGGGGTTTGTCAATTTCCGAATGTTCGGACATGCGATTGATATCGTTCGCGGAAAACATGACGATCCAAATGCACCAGGAGAAGTTTCTCATTTCCAAGCTTTAGCTACTGCTTTATCAGCAACAGTAGGACTTGGCAATATTGCCGGGGTAGCGATTGCTATCAGTGTTGGCGGTCCCGGCGCAACTTTGTGGATGACTCTTGGTGGTTTGCTGGGTATGTCGAGTAAGTTTGTTGAATCTACACTCGGTCAAAAATATCGCATTATCAAAAACGGTAAAGTTTCTGGCGGACCGATGTATTATCTTTCTAGAGGATTCGCAGAAATTGGTTTAGCACCATTAGGCAATGCTTTAGCAATTCTATTTTCTATTTGTTGCATCTTCGCTGCTTTTGGTGCGGCAAATATGATTCAGGTAAACCAATCCTATGGTGCGGTAAAGGAAATCCTTCCTATATATCCTTGGGTTTACGGTTTGATTCTGGCTATTTTGGTCGGTTTAGTAATGATTGGCGGTATCCACCGTATTGGTCAAGTTGCGGGGACTATAGTACCAGTAATGTGCGTGCTTTATGTAGTCGCTGCATTATGGATTCTCTTAATTAACTTTACTGCGATTCCCGGTGCTATTGGTACCATCTTCCAACAAGCCTTTTCTCCCGAAGCTGTGGAAGGAGGAGTTATTGGTGTAATCGTTCAAGGTTTTAGACGCTCTACCTTCTCTAACGAAGCTGGAGTTGGTTCTGCTGCAATTGCTCACTCCGCAGCCAAGACAGATCGCCCTATCAAAGAAGGCTTAGTAGCCCTTTTAGAGCCATTCATTGATACAGTAGTTATCTGTAATATGACTGCTTTGGTAATTGTAATTACCGGTGTTTGGAACAATCCTGAATATGAAGCAATAAGAAAAGCTGGAGAAGGTGCGGCTCTAACTTCCAAAGCTTTTGGTACACAAATATCTTGGTTCCCCGTACTACTTTCAATCTCAGTATTTTTATTCGCTTTCTCTACGATGATTTCTTGGAGCTACTACGCAGAACGTGCTTGGGAATATCTCTTTAGCGAGCGTAGTTTGATTGTATACAGAATATTATTCGTAATTGCCGTATTTATTGGCGCGATCGCAAAGCCTCAATCGGTGATTGATTTTGGAGACGC